>CAZIQV010000066.1:0-8829 GCA_964541275.1 uncultured Chitinophagaceae bacterium
GACGCGGGCAGGCGATCGTGTGATCGGCGAGTTCGCCGTCGACAAGCGGGCCGCCGTCGTGGGTGCAGACATCGTCGATCGCATGGAAATTGCCGCCGATGTGGAACAAGGCGACCGGATCGCCATCAACTTCGACGAGCAGTTTGCCGGGGTCGGGCAGTTCGGCCGCTTCGGCGACCCGCGTAAATTCCGTCATGGCGAACAGGGCTCCATAAAACCTGGGCTGCCCGCGGCCGTCGCGGGCTGAATGCAACCGTCGGCGGCCTGCTAGGAGACCCGGCGGATTCGGCTGCCGATCGCCGCTGCCAGAGCATCTCGTACCGAGGCGATGGTGATCCGATCAAACACCTGCTGGAAAAAGCCGGCCACCACCAGCCGGGCTGCCTCGTCGGCCGTGAGGCCCCGGGCCTGAGCGTAGAAAATCTGCTCTTCATCGACCCGGCCGCTGGTTGCACCATGGGTGCAGCGGACATCGTCGGCCTCAATTTCGAGGCCCGGAATGGAGTCGGCGCGGGCCGCGTTGGAGAGCATCAGGTTGTCGTTCCGCTGATAGCCGTCGGTTCTCTGGGCGGCCTTGTCGACTTTGATCATGCCCCGCCAGACCAGCCGGCTCCGATCCTGCAGGGCGCCTTTGTAGAGGAGGTCGCTGCGGCAAGACGCCGCCTCGTGATGCTGCAAGGTGTTGTAGACCAGCTGTTGCCGGCCCTCGGTGAACATCACGCCGTTGACCTGGGCCTCGGCATGCTCGCCGACCAACGCCACGTCCTGGGCGACCTGCGAGAGCCGGCTGCCGAGGGCGGCCAGCGTCCACTGGAGGCGGCCCCGGCTGTGGACCAGCGCCTTTTGCCGCGCGACATGCCACACGCCGCGGTCCCAGTTTTGCACGTTCACCATCCGCAGAGAGGCCCCACGGCCGACGACAATTTCGGTGCCGCCGCAGTGGAAGCCGGCCGCCGTCCCGGCGGTGCCGGTCGAGGCGGTTTCGGTCAACACGGTCGCCTCGGCCCCCTCGCCGAGCACGACGAGCACGTGCGAGGTGTCGACGCCACCATCATCGATGGCGGCAAGGCAGTGAATCGGCTGGGCGATCTTCACTCCAGCCGGCACCATCAGCACCATGCTGCCGCGGTGAAAGGCCCCATGGAGGGCGGCAAAATAGTCGCTGTCGGTGTCGATGATCCGCAGCCAGTGGTCGCGGAGAAGGTCGCCATGCTCCCCGAGCACGTCAGCGGCCGGCCCGAAGACAACTCCCTGCCGGGCAAGATCGGGATCGATTTCCGAGCGGTGGACATGGCCGTTGACGGTTGTGAAATGACCGGCGTAGTCGGGCCTCCCGAGAACGACCGCCTCGTCATCGCCACCCGCTTGGGGAAAGCTGGGGGCAAGCAGCCCTGCGGGCGGATCGACCGCCGCCGGCGGCCGCAGCCCCCAGGCTTGCGGTTTGAACATTCGCAGATCGGTCCGCATCCAGAGTTCCTGGCGGCGGTCGGGCAACGCCAGCGCCTCCAGTCGTGCCAGACAGTCCCGCCGTTGCTGCTCCGCCCAGGCCGGGAGCGGATGTTCGGCGAGCAACTGCTCGAGGGCGTCGCGGTTGAAACTGGGGGCAGGGGCGGAAGTGGTCGTCATCAGTCGTCTAGCAGGAAAACGGAAACAGGATCAGCCGACAGAGCCTTCCATCTGGAGTTCGATCAGCCGATTCATTTCGACGGCATACTCCATCGGCAACTCCTTGACGAGTGGCTCGATGAATCCTCCGACGATCATCGTGCTTGCTTCGGCCTCGGAAAGGCCGCGGCTCATCAGGTAGAAGAGTTGCTCTTCGCCGATCTTCGACACGCTCGCCTCATGGCCGATCGACACGTCCTGCTCTTCAATCTCGATATAGGGATAGGTGTCGCTGCGACTTCTGTCGTCGAGAATCAGGGCATCACAGACCACGCTGGAGCGACTTTTTCTGGCTCCCGGCTCGACTTTGACGAGGCCGCGATAGCTCGAACGGCCGCCGTTTTTCGAGATGCTCTTGGAGACGATCCGGCCAAAGGTGTTGGGAGCGGCATGAACGAGTTTCGCCCCCGCGTCCTGGTGCTGACCGGCAGAGGCAAAGGCGATTGAAAGAATCTCGCCCCTCGCTCCCGGCTCCATCATGTAGACCGCAGGGTATTTCATCGTCAACTGGCTGCCGAGATTGCCGTCGATCCATTCCATCATCGCCCCCTCATAGGCGACCGCTCGCTTGGTGACGAGGTTGTAGATGTTGTTGGCCCAGTTCTGAATCGTCGTGTAGCGGCAACGGCCATGCTTCTTGCAGACGATTTCGACCACCGCAGAGTGAAGGCTCTCGGTCGAATACATCGGCGCGGTGCAGCCTTCGACATAGTGCACCTGAGCCCCTTCGTCGACGATGATCAGGGTCCGTTCGAACTGCCCCATGCTTTCGGCGTTGATCCGGAAGTAGGCCTGCAGCGGAAACTCGATCGAGACCCCTTTCGGCACGTAGATAAAAGAGCCGCCCGACCAGACCGCCGAGTTGAGGGCGGCGAACTTGTTGTCGCTCGGAGGAATGATCGTGCCGAAGTACTCCCGCAGCAGGTCGGGGTGCTCCCGCACCGCGGTATCGGTGTCGGTGAAGATGACGCCTTTCTTGGCAAGATCTTCTTGGAGCGAGCCGTAGACAACCTCGCTCTCAAACTGGGCCTTCACTCCGGCGAGAAACTTCCGCTCGGCCTGGGGGATCCCCAGGCGATCGAAGGTCTTCTTGATCTCTTCCGGGACATCTTCCCAGGTTTTGCCCTGCTGCTCGGCAGGCTTGAGGTAGTAAAAAATGTCTTGGAAATCGACGCCGATCCGGCCGCCCCATTTGGGCATCGGCTTGCTGTTGAAAATCTCGAGCGACTTCAGCCGAAAGTCCCGCATCCAGCCAGGCTCCCGCTTCATCTCGGAGATCTGCGAGACAATCTCCCGGGAGAGGCCGCGCTGGGCTTTGAAGACGGTCGGCGTATCGGTACGAAAGTCGTACTTGTTGATCTCGCCGATCGCCAGGGTGGACGATTCCTGTAGGTCGGTGGCCATGGCTCGATCTCCTTGGTTTGGGATAGCTCGCGGGAAACGTTCGGGGTCATTCGGAACCGGTATTTTGAACCAGCCGGGATTGGTGTCGGTCGTCGCTTGTCAGCCCGCCGCCGGTTCAAGCCGCCGCTCGGCTTCCATTTCGTCTTCGGCGGCGGCCGCTTCGGGGTACGCCTTCCGAATTCGGTCGTAGCCCCGCTTGTGCAATTCGGCAGCCAACTCCGGTCCGCCTGATTCGACGATGCGGCCGCCGAGCATCACGTGCGTCTGCAGCGGGATGTTGTGCTCGAGCAACTGCTCGTGGTGGGTGATGATCAGGATGCCCATTTCGGCCCCGCCGATCCGGGCGATACTCTCGCTGGCGAGCCGGACGGCGTCGGCGTCGAGGCCGCTGTCGGTCTCGTCGAGAATGGCAAAGCGGGGCCGCAGCATCGCCAACTGCAGGATCTCGGCTCGCTTCATCTCGCCGCCGGAGAAGCCGTCGTTGACGTAGCGGCGGGCGAAGTCGCTGTCCATCGACAGATCTTTCATTTTGTTCTTGAGTTCCCCGCGGAATTCCCGCATCGGCATCAGTTCCTGCCCTTCCTTGCGGTCGGGATTGCGGACGTTCGTAACGGAATGCCGGAGGAAGTCGGCAAGCCGCACGCCGGGAATCGCCATCGGCCGCTGGAATGCCAGGAAAATGCCGGCTCGAGCCCGCCCGTCGGGCTCCATCGCAAGCACATCGTGCTGATTGCCGTCGGCGTCGACCAACCCAATGCTGCCGCTGGTCACCTCATAATTCGGATGCCCCATGATCGCGTAGCCGAGCGTGCTTTTCCCGGAGCCGTTGGGCCCCATCAGCGCGTGGACTTCGCCGCGGCCGATCGTCAGGTTCACTCCCTTGAGGATTTCCCGATCCTCAACTGCCACATGCAAGTCACTGATTTGAAGCCGTTCACTCATCGCATTCCTCTCGCCTGAACTCTGTTCGAGGGTCACCGACGATCGTCGCCGTAATTTCTGCTGGACCTGCCGGGTCGCTGCCGGATTGCCGCTTAGCCCTGGACTTTCTGGTGGTCGAAGACGAGATCGTCGCCCTCGATCGCCGCGGCGACATAGCCGGAGTGATGCGGTACTGGGAGTTCATCGTCCATCTTGCCGGTTCCATCGGAACGCTTGGCGATCCGCTGGCCCATGATCTTGTCCTGGATTCGCATCAGCCCCTCAAGCAGGCTTTCTGGCCGGGGCGGACAGCCGGGCACGTAGACATCGACCGGCACGACAAGGTCGACGCCCTTGACCACGTGATAGCCCCACTTGAAGTACGGCCCACCGCCGGTGGTGCAGGCTCCCATGGCGATCACGTACTTCGGGTCGGGCATCATGTTGTAGAGACGGCGGACCCGGCTTGCCATTTTGTAGGTGACCGTGCCGGCAACGATCATCAAATCGGCCTGCCGCGGCGTTGCCCGAAATGCCCCGGCCCCAAAGCGGTCGAGGTCGAAGCGGCTCGCGCCTGCCGCCATCATTTCGATTGCACAGCAAGCCAAACCGAATGTCATCGGCCAGATGCTCGACTGGCGGGCCCAATTGATCGCTTGCTCGACTGTCGTCAGCACCAGGTTTTCTTCAAACCGGCCTTCAATCCAGGGTTTTGTCATCGTCGACTCCGCGGGGCGTGGCGTGTGGAAGGTGGGATCCGGTCAGTGCCGGAGTGGGGCTCGCCGCCTTGTTGTAGCATAGCGGTGCGGGGCATCTCGGCAGCCGACGACTCCCCTTGGGGGCCGCTATCGGCGACGAAGCGGCAACAGTCTCCGCTATCGAGACGGCAGTCAGCGAGCCGTACCGGCACCCCGACGAGATTTTCGAGCATCATCCGCTCGGCCGCGCAGACGCCGCGATCGTGTTCGGCAAGTTCGGGGTAGGGGCAGGAATGGGTGACGAGGACTGGCAACGCGGCGGCCGATTCTGGCTCGACGCGGCAGCTGATCGCCCGCTGCTTGAGCAGGTCGGCCACACTCTGGAGCCGTTGCCGGGGTGTCTCGCCGCTGACTCGATCGCTCCAACGGTCCGCCAAGGCCCGGCCGATGCGGCCGAGAAGACCCCGCCGAATGGCTGGCTCGCGGATGCTGCGGATTTCATCCCAAAGCACGGCGGCGAGATCGCGAAAATTGTCGCCCGCAGTCTCGTGTCCAGCATCGGTCAGCCGGTAAGAAAACCGCGGCCGGCCCCGTCGGGGCTGGTTGTCGGCAACCTGATCGCGGGCAACGAGTCCGCTGTCGATCGCCCGCTTGAGCCGCTGCCGAACGGCGGTCGCCGTCACGCCGAGTGCCGCAATCAGTTCCCCGATTTCGAGCGGTCCCTCGCACCGCAGCAGTTCGAGGAGGCTGCGATCGATTGGCTGGTCAGCCGCCCGCGGAAAAAATCCTTCGGAGCGGCCGCCTGCGAGTCTGGTCGCTGCTCCCTGTGCCAAAGCAGCCTTTGATGCGGCCAAGGGCTGGCCGGATTTTTGATCACGACCGTCTGCGGCGGCCTCGCGGCCGCGTCGGCGGGTGGCTTGCGGAACTGTGGCGGCTTTACGTGTCATCATCAAGCATCGTAGCGGGCCGATTTTTTCTGACAAGCAAGCCTGCGAAAAATTATCCGGCTGCCTTTGCGACTGCCGTCCCGGGGAAAAATCGTTTCACAACCTCGAGAAACTCCGTTTGGCTGGTGACGCGCGAAACCTGCCCGCGGAACTCGCGGGCACCGGGAATGCCCTGGGCATACGAGCAGGCGAATTTCCGCATCAAAAGCGTCCCGCGCGGGACGCCGAAGCGGCGGCAGACGAGGTCGTAGTGGTGGAGTACCAGCTCTTTTTGTGCAGCCGGTGACGGGTCGGGCGGCTTCGGCTTGCCGCGGAGGATCGCCGCGATTTGAGCGAAGATCCACGGCTTGGACAGGCACTCTCGGGCCACCATCACGCCATCGACCCCGGATTCTCGCAACCGGGCAACTGCTGTCTCGGCCGAGGTGATGTCGCCGTTCCCGACCACCGGCAGCCGCGTCACCGACTGCTTGACCTCGCGGATGGCTTCCCAGTCGGCCCGGCCCTTGAAATATTGGGCGGCGACTCTGCCGTGGACCGTCAGGCAGGCGGCCCCCGCCTCTTCGACCCGCTGGGCGACCTCGACGGCGGTCCGGCAGCTCTCGGAGCAGCCGAGGCGAATCTTTGCCGTGACCGGCGTGTCACCGCAGGCTTCAACAACCCGGGCAACAATCTGAGCGACCCGGGCGGGATCGCGAAGCAGCCAGGAACCGCTGTGGGCTTTTTCGGTGACCTGCCGGACCGGGCAGCCGAAGTTGAGGTCGACCACGCTGACCTGAAAGTCGCGGGCGAGTCGCCGGCCGACGGCAGCGAGGTTGTCGGGGTCGTTATCCCACATCTGCACTGCCAGTGGCCGCGGTTCCTCGCGGACGCCCCAGAGTCGGTCAGGATGTTCACCGCGATTGGTTTCCAGCCAAGCCGCGCTCCGGGCCGCAATCATTTCGGTGGCGAGCAGTCCAGCGCCGCCGAACTCGCGGACCACCTGCCGGAAGGCATAGTTGGTGTAGCCGGCCATCGGAGCCTGCAGCACCGGCGGGTCGATCATCAGCGGCCCGATCGCCAGCGGAGTGATCGCCTTGGGGACGGGCTGGCCTGCGGCTCGGGGGCTCACTGTGTCGGCACGAGTTGGGGGACAAGCGGTTGCAGGTTGTTGGCCGGCACCACGGTGGCAGGCGGCTGTGCCGACCAGGGCAGCGGGCTGGCGATGAGCATCGAGACAAACTGCTGGTCGGGAACCGTTATGTCGGCGACGGCCATCGCATATTCGGCGATGTCGAGATTGTAGGACTCCAGCGTGGTGAGAAACTGCCGTTGTTGCTGCCGGAGTTGTCCGTGGACAGCAAGGACCGACTCGATCGGTCGGCTGCCCCGCGCGTGGTCGGCCTCGGCGCGGGCCACCGCGTCGTCAGCGGCCAGAACGGCCTCGGCTCGGGCCTCGAGCGCCGCGTGCCGGTTCGGCAGCATCCGGTCGATCGCACGAACCCGACCGGTCGCCGGTCGCGTCGAGAAAATCGCCGAGAAGTGCGTCTCGTAAGGTCCGGTCAGGGGGCGGTCGATGGGCCAGGGTGGCGGTTCGCTGATCGGCAGTCTGATCAGGTCGACCAGCTGCTGCTGCTCGGAGATGAGCTTGTTCCGGGCCTCGGCGAGATCAGCACGCGCCGCCGCAATGGCCACATCGAGCAGGCCGCGGTCGTGGGGGCCGCGGCCGGGCGCGATCAGCTCCAGCCGGTCAACCGCTTCGGTGGCGAACCGCAAGCCGGCGTAGCCCGCGGCCGCTTTCCAGTACGCCTGCGTGATCCAGAGCCTCCGGCTGCGATCTCCCGACCGCTGCAGTGCCTCGAGCAGCGGCAGCGGTCGAGCGTAGAGGTTGTCGCCGGTCGGCGGTGAAGCTTCGCCCGGCCGCGACCGACCCTCAAGCGGCTTGATCGCCAGCTCAAGAAGTTGCCCGGCCGCAGACGGCGCCTCCGCTGCTGCGGTCGTGGCGGCGGCGTTTGGCGGCGGAGCTGCTGCCGGCGGAGCCATGGTCGCCGGCTGTATCGCCTGGGGCGGGGTGGCGGCGGCAGCCGCCGCGGTGACCGGCTGGGGCCGCTTGGCAGCTGCGGGGGCTGCCTCACCCGCGGCCGGCACCATGACCGAAACGGTGCCGTCGGCCGCCGGCTCGATCAGGTCCGGTCGTTCGGGCGTCATTGCCGTGGCTTGAGATGACGAGGGTGCCGCCGGAGGCGAAGGCACCTTCGGAGGTGTCGCAACTGCATCGTTCGCGGCGGCGGCCTCGGCCGCAGGGGTCTGTGCCGGTGGTGGTGGAGGCGACGGGGTCGCTGCCGCAGTCGCCGGGGCTGATTGAGCGGCCTGCCCGGTCTCGTTGCCGCCGGCTCCGGCTGCTGGGGCGGGCGGCTCGGCTTTTTCTGCCGGCGCTGGGGCAGTGTCCGGCTGCCCGGTTTCCGCCGCGATGACCAATCCGGCTGGAGCGATGCAGAGCACGATGAACAGGCGGAGGCTGAGCGGGAACGAAGGCCGGCGGCCGCCGCCGGCAGCCGCGTGCGTGGTCGACCCAAAACGCTGGAAAACCATCGATCAGTCGCTCCAAAGGTGCCCGAGCAGCGGAATCGAAAACTTCACAGACCCGCTCGCGGGAGTCAACTCGAATCACCCGCTGCTCCCGGCAACTGATGGTTGTGAAGGCATCGCGAAGGGCCAGCCGGTCGCTGGCGGATGGCGGTGCTTCCCGGTGCTGTCGGGTGACCGTCGGCGGGGGAGAGGCCCGGGGGTGGCGGCGTGTTGGTGTGCGGGGCGTCGAGTTCTGCGTTATTCGGAACCGCAGAGGGCGATGCTGCGCGGCGCGAAAGACGCCGGGAAATCGGCTGGGCACCAGGCGACGCTCACGTGCCTGCCGGGCCGCCCCGTGCTTTCGGTGCAGCCCCCAGGCCGAGCTGAGAGACGAGGTTTCCCGTCGAAAAACGCCGTTTCCCTCAGCTTGCGCTTCGGGCTTCCAAGCAGGGGATGCTTTGCTGGTCGCCACGAACGCGCACGATCAACTTCGCCGCCGGGGGCTTCTCCAGCCCTTCGGCGCCCAAGCCGACGCCAGAGTCGTTGTGGCAAGGCATGGCCGCGGAGGGCGTTTTTGCGGTCAAGCGAGCTCTCCCGGCAGGAAGCCGGGCGGCAGCGGTCACGAACCTCCGGCTTCGTGTCTGCTG
>CAZIQV010000067.1:0-4565 GCA_964541275.1 uncultured Chitinophagaceae bacterium
CGCCGCTTCCACATGCGGGAGCAGCTGGAACGTGACGACGCCACCCCGGAGCACCGGGAAAAGGTCGCCGGGAAAATGGTGGTTCTTGATCAGCAGCGGGATCATCTAATCACCGCGCTGGACCGGCTGCTCTCCGAGATCTTCACCGGCCAGCGGCCGCTGCGGGTCTTCCGGCAGATGAAGATGTACAACGACCCGACGATGAACCCCTATCTTTACAAGGCAGCCAAGCCGGCGGCCTGATCAGGCTGCCGGTGCCGACGGATTCGGACAGCCCGGCGGGCTGCTGGCAGCGGGACTCAGTTGCCAGCAATCCGCAGCCGCCGCCGAAAGATCTGGTCACCGTTGGTCACGACGAGAATGTCCCGCTCCAGACCGGCGAGCATGCAGCTGGTGAGCGGCTTGGACGGCCCGTCGCGGTCAGGCGGCAGCAGCAGCCCGCTGTGCCGCCCGGTCGGATCAAAGACCTGCACGCCGAGGGCTGAGGTGATATAGAAGCGGCCGGCCCGGTCGACCGCCATGCCGTCGCCGCGTGAGGCGGCCTGGTACGGAGGCGGCTGGTTGAAGGCGAACTCACCCTGCGGATCGATCGGCCGCCAGAGGGTCATCGCCGGCAGCTTGGCATCGAGGTCACTGGCAGCCGTCAGCCGGAACATCCAGGCGTGCCGCCCCCGGTACTCCGAGACCGCCAGGGTGCCGCCGTCGGGCGTGAAGGCGATGCCGTTGGGCGCGATGATCTCGCGGCCGACTATTCGGGTCGCCCCCGTCGCCGGGTCGATTCGTGTGACCTGCCCGGCCTTGGTTTCGGTAATGAAGATCAGGCCGTCGGGACTGATCGCCAGATCGTTCGGGGAGACATCGCCGGCCACTTCGGTGACGTTCCCCGAGGCGGGATCGATCCTGATCACCCGCCGCTTTGCCCCCTGGCACGCATAGAGCATGCCGTCGGGCCCGAACTCCAGCCCGCTGACGCTTTCGCGGGTGACCAGGTGGCGGGCATCCCGGCCGGCCTCGACGTCGGCGGCGGCAATCCGGTAGACCGCCGGCTCCTTCATGTCGCAGAAAAAGAGATTGCCGTCCGCGTCACAGCAGGGACCGTCGGCAAAGCCGAGACCGGTTGCCAGCGGCTGCCAGGTCTCACCCGGAATCAGCAGCTTCATCAAGGTCAGGTCACCCCGGAGGTTGCCGCTGAGGTCAACCTCCGGAGCCGACTTGTCGGACCGCCAGAGCCAGGCCAGGGCCTCGGGAAACACCGCCGACGCCTGCCGGGCGTTGTGGCCGTACCCCTCGGCCCAGTCGAACCGCAGGTCGTAGCCCATCGACTGCAGCGCGGCGGCCAGTTGGCGGTTGGCGATCGGCCAGCTGCCAAAGGCATTGTCGAGATCGCCGCTGGTGTCAGCCAGATAGACCCGCAAGGGTTTGGGCTCGGTCTGGCGAACAAGCGACGGGTAGACATTGCCACCGCGAAGGTTGGTGAAGCTGCCGATCGTGGAGAGCACCTTGCGGAAGGCATCGGGCCGCTCCCAGGCCACCGTGAAGCTGCAGATGCCCCCCGAACTCGCCCCGCAGATCGCCCGCATCTCGGGATCAGCCGTGATCGCATACCGCTTTTCGACCTCAGGGATGATCTCCTCCAGCAGGAACTGGGCATAGCGATCGCCGAGGCTGTCATACTCGTAGCCACGGTTGGAGGACTTCCAGGGATTTTTGGGCTCTGGCTTGTCGACCGCATGGCCGGGATTGAGAAAGACGGCAATCGTCGGAGGCATCGTGCCGGCTGCGATCAGATTGTCGAAGACGACCGGCACCCGCCACTGGCCGTCGGGTTTCTGATAGCTGTGGCCGTCCTGAAAAACCATCAGGGCTGCCGGCGTGCCAGGCTGGTACTGGGCCGGCACATAGATCGCCCAGTCCCGGACCGTGTCGGGAAAAATCTTCGATTTCCAAGGCGGCATCTGCTCGACCCGGCCGTGGGGCACATCGTCGCGAGGCACGGCCAGCGGATGCGGCTGCCAGGCCGGTTCGCTGGTTGCGACGACGGGGTCTGCTGCCGCCGGCTCATCCGACCAGAGCCAGCGGAGATCGTCAGCCAGCCGCAGCCCGGCTGCCTTGGCGTTGTGCCCCCCCTCGGTCCAGGTCAGCCGGTGCTGATAGCCCGCGAACCGGAGGGCGGCAGCCATGTCTTCATTCCCGAGCGGCCAGTTGCCAAAGAGGTTGTCGAGGTCGTCGCGGCCCTCCTGCAGACAGACCCGAATCGGCTTGGGCGCAGCTTTCGTCTGCCGGATCAGCCCCGGATAGGCCCAGCCGCCCCGGATGTTGGTGAAGCTGCCGATGTGGCTGAGCACCCGGCCGAACGCCTCCGGCCGCTCCCAGGCAGCAGTGAAGGCACAGATGCCGCCCGAGGAGATCCCGCAGATCGCCCGGTCCTCGGGGCGGTCCGAGATCGTCAGGCCGGTGGTCGCCACCGGCAGAAACTCCTCGAGCAGAAACCGAACGTAGCGGTCGCCGAGGGAGTCGTATTCCAGCGACCGGTTGCTGCGCGGCTTGGCCCCGGGGCGAGCCGGCGGAATGCTGCCGGGATTGACGAAGACCGCCACCGTGACCGGCAGTTCACCCCGATGAATCAGATTGTCGAGCACGACCGGCACCCGGAACGGACCGTTGGCTCGGGCATAATTTTTGCCGTCCTGGAAGACCATCAACCGCGCGGGTTTGTCGTCCCGGTACTGGGCCGGCACATAAACCGCATAGTCCCGTTCGGTTCCGGGAAACAGCTTGCTCGCGGTGAACCGTCCCTCGCGGAGTGCGCCGGTCGGAACCCCTGCCTGCGGCGTCCGGATCGCCTCAGCCGGTGTGGCCTCGGCGCCGCGGCTCACCGGCATTGCCCCCTGCGCTGCGACGAGCAGGAGCAGCGGTCCGGCAACCGCGGGGAAAGAACTGTGTGAGCGGAACGCCATGGGATATCTCCGGGGGAATGAGCGGGCCCGCCAGCCCGGACCGGGCCTGCAGCGGTTGAGGTGCTCCGGGTCAGCGATCGCTGACCGGAAGTTCGGCAAAGGTTTTTTCCAGGTCGGCCATCAGGTTGACCACCGACTCGACGCCCCACTGCAGAAACTGCTCGCCCTGCTCGGCGGTGGCCGCCGTGGCGTCGCCCCAGGTGCCGCTGCGGGTGATCGCATGCACGCTGCCGGGATTGGAAAAGAAAAAGGCGGTATGGAGGGCCGGTGACTTGGTGACGGTTTCGGGAAAGCTGGGAAACTCGGTGTTCACCCGTTCCCAGTCGACGAGGTCGGGGTTGATCGCCAGGATCACCGAGACCTCGCCCGCCCCGGCGTGCATGCCGTTGGCGAGGCTGGCGTAGGCCTCCTGCTGCGCCGCCGAGAAGCCGTCCCAGTAGTTGAAGGGAAAGGCCTTGGCACCGGCCGGCAGCGACTCGGCGGCCTGGGCGCAGCCGTAGGCAATCGCATAGGTGTTGTCGTAATGGCCGTTGAGGAAACAGATCCGCCGGAAGCCGCTGGCAGCGAAGGAGACGGCCAGGTCTCGAATCGTGGCAATGAAGGTCTCGATCGCCAGACTGAACTCGCCGGTGAACCCGCGATGGGGATAGGAGAGCGTGTAGGGCAGCGCGGGGGCGACAATCGCATTGCCCTCGCGCAGGGCGACGCGGCGGGCAATCTCCCGGGGAATGAAGACATCCGTTCCCAGCGGTGAATGCGGGCCGTGCTGCTCAGTCGCCCCGACCGGCACGTAGACCGTCTGGTGGGATTCGAGGAAGAGCCGGAGCTCCCGGTCGGTCAGTTCGTCGAGAAAGACGGTGGCGGGTTTGGTCATGAGTACCTCGGTCGGCGGGCGGCCGGTTTCGCAGAGTGGGTCAGGCTGTTTCCGGCATAAAGGTTGGCAGCACAACGCCCCGAATCGTGGGCGGCGAGCCGAGGCACTGCCCCAGGTGCAGTTCGCAATTTCGGGCCCCCAGCCGGTACATCCGGGCGACGAGGTCCCGTTCCCGGCAGGGCACCAGAAAGACCGGGCTGCGGCCGCGGTGGACGTTGAGTTCGCTGATGATCAGGTCCCCGGCGACCAGGCCGTCCCGGGCCACCCCGGGCCCGATCATCATACTGCCGGGATGGGCGACCGAGGCGATCGCACCGAGCAGGCCACCCGCCGGATCCTCCGCCACGGTCACGTGCCAGATCCCGCGGGCATTTTCCAGGAACAAGGCCCAGTCGCCGCGACGGGAGGTCTGCCAGACCGCCTGCTCGAGGGCATCGATCGCAGCCGCATCCTCCGGCACCCCCGGCCGCAGCCGGGCCCCCGAGAGCTGACTGTCATCAAGGCCCGCAGCCGGCACCGTGAGCGTGAGGTCCTGAAACACCTCGTAGGGCACAAGCCCCTGCCGGGTGTAGAGCGAGAAGGAGTCGAGATTGAAACAGCTCGAAACCAGCCGCAGCGGCCTGTCCGCCGCCGTGGCGATCTCAATCACCCGGCCAAGCAACTGCCGGGCGATCCCCCGGCCGGCTGCCTCGGGCCGCACGTTCATGATGCCGAGGGCAACGTGGGTCTCGCGG
>CAZIQV010000067.1:4665-8690 GCA_964541275.1 uncultured Chitinophagaceae bacterium
CCTCTCCCTGCCGGCTGCCCCCACGGCTGCCAGTGTCGGCAGCGTAGCCGGGAGCCGGCCGGCGGGAAACTGTCCCGGTCGGCTTTCGAGACTTCATGCTGCCGCCGCTCAAATGAGGACCCCGCGAACCAGCTCGCCGTGCACGTCGGTCAGCCGATAGTCGCGGCCCTGGTGGCGGAAGGTGAGCCGGGTGTGGTCGAGGCCCAGCAGGTGCAGGATCGTGGCGTTGAGGTCGTGTACATGAACCGGATTCTCGGCGATCGAAAAGCCGAGTTCGTCGGTCGTGCCGTAGACCGTACCGGGCCGGGTGCCGCCACCGGCCAGCCACATCGTGAAGGCATCCTTGTGATGGTCGCGACCCGCCTTGGTCTTCTTGCCGGTGGCATTCGCCCCCTGCGCAAGCGGCGTCCGGCCGAATTCGCCGCCCCAGACGACGAGGGTCTCGTCGAGCAGTCCCCGCCGCCGGAGATCAGTGATGAGGGCCGCCATGCCCCGATCGACATCGCGACACTTCGCCGGCAGCCGGCTGACCAGCCCGCCATGATGATCCCAGTCGGAATCGAACAGCTGGATGAATCGCACGCCCCGCTCAACGAGCCGGCGGGCGAGCAGGCAGTTCGCCGCAAAGGACGGCTTGCCGGCCTCGACCCCGTAGAGGCTGAGTGTTTCTGCCGTTTCACCCGCAAGATCGGTCAGCTCCGGGACGCTCGCCTGCATCCGGTAGGCCATCTCATACTGGCCGATCCGCGTGGCGATTTCCGGATCTGAGGTCTCGGCAAGCTGGATCGCATTGAGGCTGTTCACAGCATCGAGCAGCCGCCGACCGTCGGCCCGGGACCGACCCGCCGGATTGCTCAGATAGAGCACCGGATCGCCGCTGGAGCGAAACCGCACGCCCTGGTGAATGCTCGGCAGGAACCCGTTGGACCAGAGCTGCGAGCCGGCCCCGCCAGCCGGACCCGAGAGCAGCACGACATAGGCGGGCAGGTCTTCGTTCTCGCTGCCGAGGCCATAGGTGGTCCAGGCCCCCAGGCTCGGCCGCCCGCCCCGGCCGAAGCCGCTGTGCATGAACATCTGGGCCGGCGCATGGTTGATCTCGTCGGTGTGCAGGCTGCGGATCACGCAGAGTTCGTCGGCAACTCCGGCGAGCTGCGGCAGGTGCTCGACCAGTTCGAGGCCGGACTGGCCGTGGCGGGCAAACGCAAACGGCGACCCTGCCAGCACCTTCTTGTCGCCGATGAAGGCCAGCTTCAGATGCTCCGTCAGTTCAGCCGGACAGGTCTCGCCATGCCGCTGTTGCAGCAGCGGCTTGGGGTCGAACATGTCGAGCTGCGACGGCGCCCCGACCATGTGCAGGTGAATGACCGCCTTGGCCCGCGGAGCGAAATGCGGCCGTTGGGGAGCAAGCGGATTGGCAGCCGGTCCGGGGCTTCCGCCGGGCAGATCACGGGCCAGCAGCGTGGCCAGCCCGGCCGCTGAGAGGCCCAGGCCATGACTGAAAAAGGCCCGCCGTGACACATCGACGAAGACGGGGCCGCCAATCGGGCCGGTGCTGTCATGCTGCATGGGGTGGCCCTCTCCTCAGCCCTTGGTGATCGTCTCGTCAAGATTGAGGATGGCCGCCGCCACGGCGTACCAGGCAACCACGTCGGTCGCCGACACGCCCTCCGGCAGGCTGATTGCCGGGTGGGCCTCAAGCACCGCCGCCACCCGTTCCGGTTGAGCCCCCAGCCGTTCCCGTTCCGTCTTCAGCAGCTGCCTCAGCACCGCGGCCTCGGCTGCCGTCGGCTCGCGGGCGAGGGCAAGCCGAAAGGCATGGGCAAGCCGGCCGGCAACCCCGGCCTCCGCCGCCTCAGCGACGATCCGCCGGGCAAAGCCGAGGGCGGCCTCGGTGTAGACCGGGTCGTTGAGCAGTACGAGGGCCTGCAGCGGCGTGTTGGACCGCGACCGTTTCACCACGCACGTCATGCGGGCGGTTGCATCGAAGGTCACGAGGCTCGGGTACGGGCTGCCCCGCTTGAGTACGACGTAGAGGCCGCGGCGATACCGGCGCTCCCCGGGACTGACTTCATAGCGGTATTTCTTGCCGCCGACCTTTGTCCAGAGGCCCGCCGGCTGGGGCGGCTGAATTGAGCCGCCTCCCTTTTCCCGGCTGAGCAGCCCGGCGATCGCCAGCGCGTTGTCGCGGATCGCCTCGGCGTCGAGCCGGAACCTCGGGCCCCGGGTCAGCCAGCGGTTGTCGGGATCGCGGGCCCGCCACTCGGGGTCCACCCGGGAGGTCTGCCGGTAGGTGCGGCTGAGGACGATCCGCCGGATCAGCCGCTTGAGGCTCCAGCCATTTTCCATCCAGTCGACGGCCAGACTGTCGAGCAGTTCCGGATGGCTCGGCAAAGCTCCCTTGATGCCGAAGTCTTCCAGCGTCGTGACCAGCCCCCGGCCAAAGATTTCGAACCAGACCCGGTTGACCATGACCCGGGCGGTGAGCGGATTGTCGCGGGAGACCAGCCAGCGGGCGAGCGTCAGCCGGTTTGCCGGCCCCGCCGGTGGACCGCCGAGAACGGCGGGCGTGCCGGCGGCAACCCGACGGACCGGATCGGTGAAGTCGCCTCGGTTGAGCAGGAATGTCTCCCGGGGCTCATTGCGGTCCCGCATCACAAGCGTCTCCGCCGCCGGCAGCTCGGCCAGTTCTGCCTTGAGCTGCTTGACCCGCTGTTGTCCGGCTTTGACGGCGGCAGCGTGGTCGCTGCCTGCGGACTCGGACGTGGCAGCAGTCGGCTCGCCGCCGACGTCACCGGCCCCGGCAGCAGTCAGCTTTTCAGTTGGTGCTGCTGTACTTTCAAGCTCCTCAACCGCCGCTTCCGCCTCGGCGAGCAGCCCGGCGACCCGCTTGCGGTCGGCCGCCCACGGATCAGCTGACAATGGCAGCGCCGGGCCGACAAACTTGATCGAACTGGGAACCTTGGGATTCGACCGCTTCACCTCCGTCTCGGTCGAATTGAAGTACGCCGCCATGCGGTAGTAGTCGGCCTGCGGAAAGGGGTCGTACTTGTGATCGTGGCACTGGGCACACTCAAGGGTGGTGCCCAGCCAGACCGCCCCGGTCGTGTTGACCCGGTCAAAGACCTGGTTGATCCGGCTCTCTTCCGGATCGGTACCCGCCTCGACGTTGGTCGGGGCGCAGCGGTGAAACCCGGTGGCGACCCGGGTCGACTCGGTCGCGTCCGGCAGCAGATCTCCCGCCACCTGCTCGATGGTGAACCGGTCGAACGGCAGGTCGGCATTGAGGGCGTCGACCACCCAGTCGCGATAGGCCCAGAGGCTGCGAAGGTCGTCCCGCTGATACCCGTGCGAGTCAGCGTAGCGGGCCAGATCGAGCCACATGCGGGCCCAGCGGACGCCGAACTCGTCGCTGTCGAGCAATCGGTCAACCAGCCGCTCATAGGCGTCGGCACCGCTGTCCTGCAGAAAGGCTGACTGCTCCTCTGGACTCGGTGGCAAGCCGGTCAGGTCGAAGGACACCCGCCGCAGGAGCCTCGCCCGGTCGGCCGGTGGCGAAAACGCCAGGCCCTCGTGGGCATGAGCCGCGGCGACCCAGCCATCGATCAGCGGGTCACCCTGCTGCCGGTCATGCCCAGCGAGCGGCGGCGGCAGCCTGCCAGCCGGTGGCACATAAGCCCAGTGCTTTTCAGCCGCAAGATGTTCTGGCCAGGCAGCCCCCTCGGTGATCCACCGCCGGATGACCGCCTGCTCGGCGGCGGTCAGGCCCGGCCCTCGCGGCGGCATCGCCTCGTCGTCACTGCGGGCAAGGCGAACCCGCCGGAAAAGCTCGCTCGCCGCCGGCTGGCCCGGCGTGAACGCCGGCCCCGAATCGCCGCCGTTGATCGCGGCGGTCCGGTCATCAAATCGCAGGCCTCCCTCCTGGGCCTGCGGACCGTGGCACTCAAAGCAGTGCCGTCGCAGGAGCGGCAGCACGTCAGCAGCGAAGGCGATGGGCGGTCGGCCGGCGACTGCCACCGGCTGCGGTT
>CAZIQV010000068.1:0-8591 GCA_964541275.1 uncultured Chitinophagaceae bacterium
GCAGAGCAAACGTTTCAGGCGTCTCGCAACCCTCCGAGTCCTCGCAGGCGACCAGCAGGCCGCCGCACCACTCGGAGAAGTAACGTTCTCGCTCTCGATTGGCTGCCGCCGCGAGGGCGACACCCAATCGTCTTGCCTTGGGAGAACGCTGAGAAGCTGCGGTGCCATGCGGCAACACACTTCACCAGCATTCTTTCAAGATGCCAATTACCACAACCAAATTGTCAAAGAACTGCAATTTGCGGATCGAAGTCCGCATGCCGCCGGCGTGGCCGGCTGCACAATTGGTCGCTGTCGTCTGCAGCCGCCCGAACAGGGCTTGGCCGGTGCCGACAGCACCTGAGGCTGCCCAAACCCGCCTTAGCCGGCAACAGGTTCTCAAAACCCTTGGACGACTTCGGCAGAATCAAGCAGATCGGGAAAGGTAACCGGCGACCCTCGCACGGTCAAGCGGCGAGAAAAAATTCCGTCTCTGGCCGCGCTTTTCCCGGTGACAGTCCCCGATGACAGCTCCCGGCGAAACGATCCCCGTGTGAGGCGAGGCCGCCGTCGACATGGAGTAGGCTGGCAGGCGACGGTCAACCACCGCTCTGGAAGCGGCGGCGGCCGTCAGACGGCTTTATTCCCGCGATCCCCACCTTCCCTGGAACGAGACGATGGCCGGGCTTCCCCACGGATGGCAGGTGAGCCAGTCGCGGCCTGCGGCCGCTCGCCCGAGCACCGCCCGTTGGCGGCTGTCACTGACACATTTTGGGAGCCGCATGGCGACTCAGACTGTTTTTCCGCCCCCAATTCTTTTTACGAGAGTCGCGGCTGTCTGGTTCGCCGCAACGGCGGTTGCGTTTTCAGCGAGTCGCACCGTGGCGGCCCCCCCCGCCTCCAGCCCCGCTGCGCCGGTAGAGGTCGCCGCGGTTCGCGAGCTTGACCTGGCG
This sequence comes from uncultured Chitinophagaceae bacterium, assembly GCA_964541275.1. Lineage (GTDB taxonomy): Bacteria > Planctomycetota > Planctomycetia > Pirellulales > UBA1268 > UBA1268. The sequence goes on from CAZIQV010000068.1 coordinate 933, forward strand.
ACCGGCCAGTCGTTTGTCGGCACCGTCTACCCGGCCCGCACCAGCAAAGTCGGCAGCGCCGTCGACGGGCGGGTGGTCGAACTGCCCGTCCGCGAGGGACAGGCCGTCGAGGCGGGCGAGCCCGTCGCCGAACTGCTCCGCGGCCTGCTTGAAATCGAACTCGCCGGCAGCCTTGCCGAACTCGATCGGCGGCAGCAGCTGCTCGCCGAGCTTCGCGCCGGCTCCCGACCCGAGGAATTAGACCAGGCCCGAGCCGACGTCGCCCGGCTTGAGGCCGCTGGTGAATACGCCCGCAGCCGCTTCACCCGGGTCGAGCGGCTGGTCAACCGGGGAACGACAACCACTGACGAACTCCAGGATGCCCAAGCCGAGGTCCGGCAGGCGGAGGCCGAACTCCGCCGCAGTCGGGCGGCGTTGGCAATGGCAGAGGCCGGCCCGCGAGCTGAACAGATCGCCCAGGCTGCCGCCGCCGTCGCCGTGCAGCAGGCCGCGGTCGATCGGATCAACGACCAGCTCAAAAAACACACGATCAGGGCACCGTTCTCCGGCTGGGTCGTGGAACGATTCGCCGAAAAAGGCGAGTGGGTCTCCCGCGGCGGACTGGTGGCGACGGTGGTTGAACTCGACCAGGTCAAGGTTGAAGTCCAGGTGCCGGAGCGGCACGTTGCGACCCTTCGTCGAGGGATGGAAGTGCGGCTGGAATTCGACGCCGCCGCCGACACGACCTGGATCGGCAGCATCGACCAGATCGTTCCCCAGGCCGATCTGCTGAGCCGGAGCTTTCCGGTAAAGGTGCTGCTCGACAACCGCATTGAGGAGGGCACGCCGGCACTCCGCGCCGGCATGCTGGCCCGGGCCTGGTTACCGGTCGGCCGGGTCGGCCGGGTGCTTGCGGTGCCGAAAGACGCCGTCGTTCTCGGAGGTCCGACGCCGCTGGTCTATGTGGTGGAGCCAGCTGCGGAGCTCCCGCCCGGCGGTGCCGACCGTTCCGGGACGGTCGCGGCGATGCCGGTCGCGCTCGGGGCCGCGGTCGCCGGGGCCGTGGCGATCGAGGGCAGCCTGTCCGCCGGCACGCTGGTGGTGATCCGTGGCAACGAGCGGCTGCGACCCGGCGCGGTCGTTCGCTATCCCGCTCCGCGAGAGATCCGATGAACCTGATCACCGTCTGCGTCGCCAACCCGGTCAAAGCCGCCGTCGGCGTCCTCTTGCTCACGCTCTTCGGCAGCCTGGCGCTGTTCTCGATGCCGGTTCAGCTGACGCCGGAGGTGCAGATTCCCACCATCCTCGTCGAGACCCGCTGGCCAGGGGCAAGCCCCAAAGAAGTCGAGCAGGAGATTATTCAGCCGCTTGAGGAGAACCTGCGATCTGTCGAGGGGCTGACCAAGCTCTCGAGCACAAGCGGCAACGGCCTCGGCGCGGTCGATCTTGAATTCGGCATCGGCACCGACATGGACCAGGCCCTGGTGAAGGTCAACACCCGACTGCAGCAGATTCGGGACTGGCCGATCGACGCCGACCGGCCGACGCTCAAGACCTCCAGCAGCAGCAGCCGGCCGATCGCCTGGCTGATCCTCGGCCAGGCTGCGCCCGACCCGGCAGCCCTGCTTGAGGCCGCCGAAGACCACCCTGAACACGCGGCGGCCCTGCGGCAGATCGGACAGGCCCGATCGGCGAACCTCGCCCTCTATCGGCTGCGAAAGCTGATCGCCGAGGCTCCTGCCCTGGCCGGACTCGCCCCGCCCGACATCGATGTCACGACGATGCGGCGAATGGCCGAGGACGATATCGAAAGCCGGTTGGAGAGGGTTCCCGGGGTCTCGGGAGCCGATCTGGTGGGAGGGCGGGAGGACGAACTCCAGGTAATCGTCGACCCCCAGCTGCTCGCCGCCCGCGGGCTGACGATCGACGATCTCCGGCAAGCCCTTGCCAACCAGAACCAGGACACCTCCGGCGGCGACTTCTGGGAAGGGAAGCGGCGGTACCTCGTCCGGACGATCGGCCAGTTCCGCTCCCCCGAGCAGGTCGAGGGGGTCATCGTCAGCCGGCGGGATGGCAAGCCGGTCTACGTCCGCGATGTCGCCCGCGTGCAACTGGGCCTGAAAAAAGCCACCGGCGTCGTCCGCCGGGTCGGCTCGAGCAGTATTGCGGTGCGGGTGACGCGGGACCAGAACGCCAACGTGCTTGAGACGATGCGGCAGCTGCGGGAGGTGGCAGCCGACATCGACCAGAACCTGCTCGCGGCCCGGGGGCTGAGCCTCGCGTTGGTCTACGACGAGACGACCTACATCGACTCGGCGATCGGCCTCGTCCAGACCAACATCGTCGTCGGCGGCCTGCTCACGATCATGACGCTGCTGCTCTTCCTGCGAACCGCGCGGCCGACGCTGATTGTGGCCGTGGCGATTCCGGTGAGCATCATCGGCACGTTCCTGCTGCTGTCGGCCTTCGGGCGAACGCTCAACGTCATCAGCCTCGCCGGCATGGCCTTCGCCGTCGGCATGCTGGTCGACAATGCCGTCGTCGTCCTGGAAAACATCGACACCCACTGGCGGCGGGGAGAGGATCGCAAAACGGCAGCCGTCCGCGGCGCGGGCGAGGTCTGGGGGGCGGTGCTGGCAAGCACGCTGACCACCGTCGCCGTCTTCCTGCCGGTGATCTTCGTCAAGGAAGAGGCCGGGCAGCTGTTCGGCGATATCGCGTTGGCGATCAGTGCCGCGGTGGTCCTGTCGCTGATCGTCTCGGTGCTGGTTGTCCCGGTGGCCGCCTCGGTGCTGCTGACCCGAAGGCCGGCCACGACCGGGACGAGCAGCCGCCCTCCCGACGCCGCGATACGGCTCGGCCAGGCCTTCTCGAGCGGCCTGCTCGGCCTCGACCGGTTCCTGCTGGCGGGGCCCGCCCGGCAACTGCTCGCTGCTGTGACGATCGTCGCCGCCGCCGTCGTCACCACCTGGCTGATGCTGCCCAAGGTCGAATACCTGCCCGAAGGAAACCGGAACCTCGTCTTCGGCATCCTGCTGCCGCCGCCCGGCTACAACCTCGACGAACTGATCCGGCTGGGTGAGCGGGTCGAGGAGCGGCTGATTCCCTATTGGGACGTCGAGCCCGGCAGCCCCGAGGCGGCCGCCCTCGATGCCCCGGTCCTCAACGACTTTTTCTTCGTCGCCCGCGATCGCAGTGTTTTTATCGGCCTGCGGGCGGCCGACCCGCTGGTCGCCTCGCAGCTGGTGCCGCTGGTCCGTCGCGTCGCCGGCGACCTGCCGGGAACGATCGCCGTCGCCAAGCAGTCGAGCCTGTTTGAACAGGGCATCGGCAGCGGCCGATCGATCGACATCGAAATCACCGGCCCCCGGCTGGAAAAGCTGGTGCAGCTCGGCGGCATGGTGATGGGCAAGCTGCGGCAGGCAACGCCCGGCAGCCAGAATCTCCCCAAGCCGTCGCTCGATCTTTCAAACCCCGAGGTGCAGCTGCTGCCGCGGCTGGAACAGTCGGCCGACATGCGGCTCGATACCCGGCAGCTCGGCTACATGGTCGACTGCCTGGTCGATGGGGGCTACGCCACAGACTATTTCCTCGGCAGCGACCGGATCGACCTGGTCATCAAGGGCGAGGACCGCTTCGTGCAGCGGACGCAGGACGTCCGGAACCTCCCGGTGATCACCCCTGGCGGCCAGCTGGTGCCGCTCGACAGCGTCGCCGAAGTGCTCGAGTATTCCAGCGGGCCTGAGCAGATTCTGCACCGCGAGCGGGAGCGGGCGATCACGGTGCAGGTCTCACCACCGCCGACCATGCCCCTCGAGGAGGCCCAGGAACGGATTGAGCGGGAGATCGTCGCCCCCCTTGAGGCCTCGGGGGAACTCACCGGCGGCTACCGCGTCACCCTCGGCGGCACCGCCGACAAGCTCCGCGCCACCTGGGAGGCGCTCTGGTTCAATCTCGCGCTCGCCGGCCTGATCACCTACCTGCTGATGGCGGCCCTGTTCGAGTCGTGGTTCTACCCGGCGGTGATCATCGCCGCGGTGCCGGTGGGCAGTGTCGGCGGCCTCGTCGGCCTGGCGGTCCTCAACACGCTCGGGCGGCCCTTCGGCATCTATCAGCCGCTCGATGTGCTGACGATGCTCGGATTCGTCATCCTCATCGGCACGGTCGTCAACAATCCGATTTTGATTGTCGATCGGACGCTGCAGCTGGTCCGCCGCGGCGGGACGGCCACCGAAGCGATCCTCGATGCCGTCGCCGGCCGTATTCGGCCGATTTTTATGACGACACTGACCACGCTGCTGGGACTGCTGCCCCTGGTGCTCGTTCCCGGCGCGGGCAGCGAACTCTACCGCGGCCTTGGGGCGGTCCTGCTCGGAGGTCTGCTGGTCTCGACGGTCGTGACGCTCGTGCTGGTGCCGGTACTGCTCGGTTTGTGTTACCGTCTTTTTCCGGTAACGGCAGCGGCGTCGGAGCCCCGGCAACCCCCGGCCCGGCCGCTGCCTCCGCCGGCTGTCGCCGCCGAATATGTCGTCAGCCAATCGTCTGTCTGAGTTCAGCGAAGGAGATTTCATGTCGACCAGCCACCCGCCCACAGCCGCTGAGACGCCCCTGGAAGCCGACGCCGAGATGGTGGCGATGCTTTCCCAGCCGCTTCCTCGGGACGGCTTTCCCAAGCGGCCGAGCCAGCCCGAGATGGTCTTCCAGATCCTCAGCGAAGAACTGCTGCTCGACGGCAACAGCAAGCAGAATCTGGCCACCTTCTGCCAGACCTGGGAGAGCCCGCACGTCCACCAGCTGATGGACCTGGCGATCGACAAGAACCTGATCGACAAAGACGAGTACCCGCAGACAGCTGAGATCGAGCGGCGGTGCGTCAGCCTGCTGGCCGACCTCTGGAACGCCCCGGGGGAACCGGTCGGCTGCTCGACGGTCGGGTCTAGCGAGGCCTCGATGCTCGGCGGCATGGCCGCCAAGTGGCGGTGGCGGGCCCGCCAACGGGCCGCCGGCAAGCCGACCGACCGGCCCAACATGGTCTGCGGCAGCGTGCAGATCTGCTGGAAAAAATTCGCCCGCTATTGGGATATTGAATTGCGGGAAATCGAAATGACGCCCGACCGACTCTGCCTCACGCCGGAGTCGGTGCTCGAGCAGGTCGATGAAAACACGATCTTCGTCGTGCCGACCCTCGGCGTCACCTACCACGGCCTCTACGAAGACGTTGCGGCCATCAGCCGGGCCCTCGACGATCTGCAGGCCCGGACCGGGCTCGACGTGCCAATCCACGTCGATGCCGCCAGCGGCGGTTTCCTGGCCCCGTTTACTTCACCGAACCGCGAGCCCTGGGACTTCCGGCTGGAGCGGGTCAAGTCGATCAACGCCTCCGGCCACAAGTTCGGCATGGCCCCGCTGGGGGTCGGCTGGGTGCTCTGGCGGGAGCCGCAGGATCTGCCCGACGACCTCGTTTTCCACGTCAGTTACCTCGGCGGCGACATGCCGACCTTTCAGATCAACTTCTCTCGGCCGGCCGGCCAGGTGATCGCCCAGTACTACGACTTTGTCCGCTTCGGCCGCGACGGCTACGCGGCCGTCCACGGCAGCTGTCATGCGGTCGCCCAGGCTTGCGCCGCTGAGATCGGCAGCCTGGAGGGCTTCGAGATCATCCACGACGGTCATCCGGAACGTGGCATACCGGCAGTTGTGTGGACGCTCGACGAAAACGCCGCCGGCCGCTTCACCCTCTACGATCTCGCCGACCGGCTGCGGATGCGGGGCTGGCAGGTACCGGCCTACCCGTTCACCGGCGACCTCGCCAACAGGGCGTTTCAACGGATTCTCGTCAAGCGTGACTTCACTCGCGAGATGGCCGACCTGCTGCTCGCCGACATCCGGCAGGCGGTGGCTCATTTTCAGGACCACCCGGCAGCTTCCCGGAAAACGTCTGGCCAGGCCGGCTCGTACAACCATCTCTGAGGTCGACGGCAGCACCGGCAACGCGGCGAAAACCGCCGGCCGTCGCGGCCTACGTCTCTTCGGGCCGCTGCCCGGCGGCGATGGGGGCCGTTGCCGCCGCGGGTCCACCCTCGGTCCGATCGGCCGGCGGCCGAGATCCGCTCGGCGGCGTGCCGGCCGACTCCGCCGGCTGCCCGGCCTGCTGAGGCTGCTCGCCGGAGGCGGTAATGAAGCCGGCGTAAGGATTCTCCCGCGGGTCGAGCGGCTCCGGGTCCCCGTCGAGTTCGAACAGGAAATCATTGGGACCGTTCCCGGTGATGGTCGCAGTCAGCCCCGAGGTTTCGGCGTCGCCATAGCGTCTGGGGATGCCGCTGACCATCTCCGGGATGCCCAGTTCCCCACCGTCGATCGGATCCGCTTCGAACATCGGATCGTAAAAGACCCGCCCGGTCGGAACCATATATTCGATACTCACCTTTTGGGGGCCCAGCGGAGCGCCGATCTCGCCCCGAAAGGCATTGAGGAGAAACCGGCCGTCGGCGTTGGTGACCCCGATGGCTGAGTAGCTCCGCCGCGGATTTTCAAAGGTCGAAACGAATGAGACCACCGCCCCCTTGATCGGCTGGCCGCGGTGCAGCACCCGTCCCCCGGCTTCGGCAGTCGGCGGGCGGAGTTTCAGCCAGGGGTCGTCGGGCTGCTGCGGCTGCAGCCTGGCAATAATCGGCATCCCGACCATGATCAGCGTCGCGATGACGGCGGCCACCGGAAGCGTGATGAGTTGGGAGTCGCCTTTCATCCCCGCTAGTTTGCCAGCCGGCGTCGGGGCTGCAACTGGGAATTGGCCGGCGAGATTGAGACTGCAATGGCGACGCGATCCTTCCGGATGTCGACCTTCCAGCGGCCAACGCGGTCGGCAGCGGATTCCGGCGGCGAGACCTTTCAGAGCTTCCGGTGAGAGCTTCCGGCTTTTCCCCGTTGCCCGCAGACCCGAAAAACGAAAAGCGAAGCCTGCTGGCTCCGCTTTCTCGCTGCGGTCGGCGAACGTCACCGAAACCACACAAGAGGCGCCGGTCGGAGTCGAACCGACGATGGCGGATTTGCAATCCGCTGCCTTAGCCACTTGGCTACGGCGCCTTTTTCACAGTTCTAACGCTATGGCAATCTCGGCATTGTGGTCAAGGCATTCCGCATGCTGATTTTGCCCGGCGTCCCGATGCGACCGTCCCGAATCTCTTGTGATGTCCGCGGAACAGGCCGCCGTCAGCCGGTTCAGACCGCGGAGTACCCTTCCGGACATCGTGATTGTCGAATCAAGCCGGTCGCCGCCTTTGGGGCCGGCAGGCCGTTCCGCCGGCCGGAGGCTCCAGGCCCCGCGAACCGGTTGTAGGAATGAGATCGGTTCTGAGTTCGCATCGCTTGATTGTTTTTTCGCCGACCTCACCGCACGCTGGTGGCTTGCCGGACGACCTCTCGGTATGCTCCCGCGGAGACCTCCCCCATCGAGCGACCGAACGACTGAATCCTGGCATCAAGGCGATAGTTTTTCGCCACCCGCACGCGAGAGGCCCCTGGAACCTGCTCATGCCCGAACCAACCTGCGACATTGGCCTGATCGGCCTTGCCGTGATGGGAGAAAACCTCGCCCTGAACATCGCCAGCCGGGGGTTTTCGATTGCGGTCTACAACCGGACGACCAGCGTGACCGACGCCTTTACGGCCGGCCGTGGAAGT
>CAZIQV010000069.1:0-8542 GCA_964541275.1 uncultured Chitinophagaceae bacterium
GGATTCCCTCGACTCGCGGCTCGGGCTTCCCGGAATTCCGTTCTGGCGTCGTGCAGGTCCAAAAGCACGAACTGCGGGCAACTCACCAGTTCCCGGCGAGCAACCCCATGCTTCAAAGCCCGAAGCGCAAGCTGAGGGAAACCTCGTATTCTGTTGCCAGAACTTTGTTCCCTCACATCGCGGGTCGGGCTTCCCGGAGTTCGATTTCACTCAGTGGAATATCGAACCTCGCGCTGGAGGCTTCCTGAGGCCTTGCGAGGTCACCCCGAAGAACGCTGGCGAGTCGTCTGAATTCAACTCGGGTTCGCGGCAGCTTTTGTGCCGTACAGCATTGCCGGGGCCGGCCGTTTCCACGCAATGCTAGCCGAAGAGCCCCGGCACGGTGCCGGTGCTGGCGGCGTTGAACCGCTTGAGCCGAGCCCCGAACCGCCGGGCAAGCGTCAGGTGCAAGTTGGCCAGCGGCGTGCCCTGTTCCGCCCGGAGATGCCGGCCGGTTTCCAGGCCCAGCCGAGTGCCCCCGCAGAGAACCAGCGGCAGGTCGTTCTTCACATGGCCGTTGCCGTCTTTCATCTCGCTGCCGTAGAGCACCAGACTGTTGTCGAGCAGGCTGCCCTCGCCCTCATCGATGCTCTGCATCTTTTCCAGCAGATAGGCGACCTGCCCGGCATACCAGCGGCTGACGGCGGTGTACTCTGCAACGAGAGACTGCTGGTTCTTGTGGTGGCTCATGCCGTGATGGTCGTTCTTGACGCCGTCGAGAAAGGTGAAGTTCTGCCGGCTGAAGCCGTGGGCGCTCATAAAGGTGGCGACCCGCGTCGTGTCGGTCTGGAGGGCGAGCACCAGCAGGTCGAGCATCAGCCGCATGTGAGCATCCTTTTCCAGCGGAATGCCGGCCGGTGGCCGGACCAAATCCGGCGTCTGGACCGGCGTCCAAGCCGGCTCCGGCGGATCGAGGGTTCGCTCGATCTGCCGCTCGACGTCGCGGAGGCCGGCGAGATACTCCTCGATCTTCTGGCGATCGCGGCCGCTCGCCCGCCGCTGCACCTGCCGAGCCTCGCCGAGGACAAGGTCGACGACACTGCGGCGACGGGCTGCCGCCCGCTGGGCTTCCGGGGATGTGGGGTCATGAAAGAGCCGGTCAAACGCGGCCCGGGGATTGATCTCCGGAGAGAGCCGCTGCGTCGGGCTGCTCCACGAGACGGTGTTGGCAAGGGCGATCGGGTCGTCGCCAGCCATGCCCTGCCGGGGCGGCTCGGTGCCGAGTTCAACCGATGAAAACCGGCAGCCGGCGCCGATGCTCCGGGCGATCACCTGATCGACCGAGACCCCGTTGACGCCGTTTTCAATCGCGGTGCCGGTGAGGAACGCCCCGGTCAGCTTGACGTGGCCGCGGCCGCAGCTGTCGATCCCGCTGAGGACGAGCAGGTCGTCGCGGAAGCCGGCGAGGGGCTCAAGAATCGGCGACAGCGTGTAGTCGCGGCCGACGCCGGCAACATCCCAGGCCGCGGGAAAGACGCCGTTGGGCTGAAAGAAAGTGACAAACCGCTGCGGTGGCGACGCTGCCGATGCCCCGCGGGCAACGCGGCCCGTGAACGACTCAAGCCAGGGCAGGCCAACTGTAACGCCGGCAGCCCGGAGCAGCAGGCGACGATTGAGCGGTGAAAGGATCGGCTTACTCGGCATTGGCTCGCGCTCCGGAGGAGGTCGTGGCAGGCTCAGTGGACGAGGGCCCCTGCACCGCAAAGGCATCGCTCAGCACGATTGCTGCTATCAGAGTATCGGCTCGGAAGTCGTCGTGTTCCAACTGCGTCTGGATTGTCTGAACCAGCCCCTCGTCCTCGACCCGCAGGCTGCGGCCAAGGGCGAAAGCGAGCAGCCGGCGAATCAGATTGGCGACGAACTCGTCACGGTAGTCGGCCGCCAACAGGGCCCGCAGCTCCGCGGGGCCGGCAAAGGTGCGGCCCCCGGGCAGGCTGCCGGCGGTGTCGAGCGGCTGGCCAGCCTGGGTCTCGCGGCGCCGGCCGATCGCATCGAAGCACTCAAGGCCAAACCCGATCGGATCGATCCGGTCGTGGCAGACGGCGCAGCTGGCATCGCGGCGGTGCCGGGCCAGTTCCTCCCGCAGCGTCTTGCCGCGGCGGCCGGCTCGGTCGTCGAGCTGGCCGGCATCGGCCGGTGGCTCGGCGAGGGTCCGGCCGAGCAGGTTCTCCAGCACCCACTTCCCGCGGAGGACGGGGCTGGTCCGGTTGGGCGTCGACGAGGCGGTCAACACGGCAGCCATGCCGAGCAGGCCACCGCGGCTTGAGTCACTGAGGACGACCGGCTGCAGCGCGTCTGCGGCGGCCGGTGCGGCGATGCCGTAGTGAGCCGCCAGCGGGGCGTTGACGAACGTCTGCCGGCCGTCGAGCAGCTCAAGCAGGCTCCCGTCCGTTCGCAACAGATGTTCAAACAGGAGTACCGGCTCGAGCTTCATCGCCGTCGCCAGGCTTGCAGTGAACTCGGGAAAGGCCTTGGCATCGGGCTGATGGGCGGTGCCGAGGCCCCCGGTGCCAAGCCATTCGCCGAGGAAGGTCTCGACAAAGCTCCGCGACCGGCGGTCACGCAGCATTCGCTGCACCTGCTCGCGGAGCACGGCCGGGTCGCGGAGCCGGCCGGCGTCGGCGAGGGCCCGCAACTGGTCGTCGGGCAGCGAGAGCCAGAGAAAGTAGCTGAGCCGGCTGGCAAGCTGGTGATCGTTGAGCCGGACCGCTGCGGTGCTCGGGGTCAGCTCGTCGCGAAAGAGAAAGTGCGGGGAAGCCAGGGCTGCGGTGTAGGCGAGCGCCAGGGCTTCGTCGGCCGGTGCACCCCGGTCGCGGGCGGCCGCAGCCAGGGCCGCGTATCGGCTGATCTCGGCTGCGGTCACCGGCCGGCGGAAGGCCCGGGCCAGAAAATCTGCAATCGCCTCGGCGGTCGGCCGACTGGACCGGAACAGCTCCTTGACCCTGGCGGCGTCGGCTGCTGCCGGCAGGATCGGCCCTTCGATCTTGAACCGGTCGAGGCCGGCCGAGCCGAATGTCGGCGGTGGCGGCAGGCTGGCGTTGCCAAGCAAAAATCCGGGCTGCCAGGCGATCTCAAGCCGCTCCAGGGAAGCCCGGACCACCTTCTCGTTGGCCGCGAGTTTTTCGCGGTTGGCGGCGGTGAGCCGGCGGTCGACCTCGGCGACCGGCACGTCGAGGGCCGCGGCCAAGTCTCGCTTGATGTCGGCCATCGCCGCAGTCCGCTCCGGCAGCAGATTGAAGTATTCCTGCAGGTCGGCCGCCGCCCCCTCCGGCGTCACCAGCCGCAGGTACTCGATCCGCCGCTGCATCCCGCCGAGGGCCTGATTGAGCCGGCGGACCAGCTGGCGGACCTCGCCGTCGGCGTCGACGGGCACCGGAAGGGCCGGCGTGTTCTGGCGGCAGGCGGCGGTCACCCGTTCGGCTGCGTCCGCCGGCAGCTTGGGGTCATCGCGACGGCGAGCCAGCCGCCGTCTCCGCCGATCACTGGCCTGCTTCAGCGACCGCAAGGCGTCTGGCACATGCACGTTGAAGGTGAACTGGTGCGGCCCTTTCTGCAGCAGCAGTTCAACCGACTCTTCCTGCGGTTGGGCGTCCCGACAGTGAAAGTCGGCCCGGGCCTGGTTGTCGAGTCGAAGTCGCAGGCCACTTTCGCCGCCAACCCCGACAAACCGGACAGTCAGCCGGTACCAGCCATCGGCCGGCAGCTCGATGCTGCCGTAGACCGTCTGCTGGCCGACCGCCATCGCATATCCGCGGCCGCCGCCCGGGAGGTCGCGAGGAAGGGTCCGCCGCTCGGTCATCAGCAACGCCTCGGCCTCGTGGGCGATCGTGACGTTGAGCTCGGGCCGCGCCAGGTCGAGGATTGCCCCGAGGGTCGTCTCGGCCGCAGCGACATACTGTTCCGCGAGCACCGGGGGAATGAAAAGGGAGTCGCGGTCGTTGGTAAAGCCGGAGCTGCCGGGGCCGTCGTCGAGCAGGAATCGCTCCGGCTTCAGATCGATGCCGAGGAGATCCCGCAGCGTGTTGCCGTACTCCCGCTTCGTCAGCCGCGGCAGGGTGACCCGGCCGGGGGTGGCGTGGGCCTGCCAGTCGATGGCGGCAATCGCGGCGTCGACCCAGCCGACAAGCTGCTGCCGCTGCGCCGGGCTCGGCAGCGGGGCCTCCGGCGGCATCTCCTCGTCGCCGACCTGCTGCCGCAGCGTCTGCCAGAGACGCAGGTGGTCGATGATCGGCCCCGGCTGCCGGAGCCGCTGCAGATTCACCTCCCCTTCGGGAGTTTCGTCGTTGTGGCAGCGGACGCAGTGCTGCTGCAGGATCGGCCAGATCTCGTCGCTGAACTGCTCATGCAGGCCAGCCGCAGTCGCCGGGAGTGGACCGGCAAGCGCGATGACCACTGTCGCAGCGAGCTGCGCCGGCCAGCCGCCTGACCGCCTGGTCTGCCATAGATGGGGGGATGTCGGAGCGGGCATGCAGTGGGCCGTGAGGGAGCGAAACGAAACCGAAACCTGCGTCACCAGGGGACGAACGACTGCTGGCGGCAGGGGGCCAGACCTGCGACACTACCTGAAATGTTCTCGGCAGAACCCTGATTATGCCCAGCGACATCCTTGCCCCGAAGGGAGACCGCGATGTCATTCGCCCCGAATGCTCGGTGGAAACGTCCGGTCCGGGCACGCGACCGGTCGTGGTTGCCGGTCCGGCAGCTGCTGCTGGCCAGCTGCTGCGCCGGCATCACCGGCACTGCAGCAGCAACCCCGCCCGCCGAGCCGCCTCCGGTTGAGCAGCTGGTCACGACCGTGAAGCCGGCAGTGGTGACGATTCGCCACACCGGCCGGGGCGAGCGGGACACCGGGCTGGGCACCGGGTTTGTGATCTCGGCCGACGGGCTGATCGCCACGAACCTCCATGTGATCGGCGAGGCCCGGCCGATCTCCGTCGAGCTGGCTGACGGCCGGACGTTTGCCGTCACCGAGGTCCATGCCTCCGACCGCGGAGCCGATCTGGCGATCGTTCGCATCGCAGCCGAGGGGCTGCAGCCGCTGGCCCTGGCCGCGGGTGAACAACTCGCCGATGGCCAGGAGGTCGTGGCCATCGGGAACCCGCACGGGCTGGAGCGGAGCGTTGTCACCGGCCGGGTCTCGGGACAGCGGGAAATCGACGGCGTTGAGATGATCCAGCTGGCGATCCCGATCGAGTCGGGCAACAGCGGCGGGCCGCTGCTCGATCGCACCGGTCAGGTCCACGGCATTTTGACGCTCAAGTCATTGGTGACCCGAAACCTCGGGTTCGCCGTCACGGTCGACCGGCTTCAGGCACTCCTCGACAGTCCCAACCCGGTTGTCATGGACCGCTGGCTGACGATCGGCGCGCTCGATCCGGCTGACTGGGGAATCGTCGGCGGGGCCCGCTGGTGGCAGCGGGCTGGCAGGCTGGCGGTCGCCGGCACCGGCGAGGGATTTGGCGGCCGCAGTCTCTGCCTTGAGGCCGACCCGCCTCCCGCAGTGCCCTATGAACTGAGTGTCCGGGTCAAGCTCGACGATGAGTCGGGGGCGGCCGGCCTCGCCTTCGCCGCCGACGGCGAGGATCGGCACTACGGCTTTTACCCCAGCAACGGCCGCCTGCGGCTGACCCGCTTCAACGGTCCGAATGTCTACACCTGGAAGGTTCTGGAGGAGATCGACACCCCGGCGTACCGGCCGGGCGAGTGGAATCACCTGCGGGTTCGGGTCGAGGCCGAGACCATCCGCTGCTATGTCAACGACGAGCTGGTGGTGACTTCGAGCGACCGCGGGTTCCGTGACGGCCGGGTGGGGCTGGCCGCTTTCCGGGGCACCGAGGCCGCCTTCCGGGGGTTTGCCTCCGGGCCTGAAGTGCCGAGGCTGCGGCCAGCGGAACCGCTGCTCAACCGGGTCGCGGCGGCGACCGCCGGCCTGCAACCAGCCCGCCCGCCGACAGCAATGCTGCTCGATGAGCTGACGGCCGTTGGGCCAGCGGCGCTGACGGCTCTCGAGCTGGAGGCCCAGAAACTTGAGCGGCGGTCGGCACAGCTGCGGGACTTGGCCGGCCGGGTGCATCACCGGCAGACCCTCGCAGACTTCGCGGCGGCGACGGCTGGTGACGAGGAGGCGATCGACCTGTTCCGGGCCAGTGCGCTGATCGCGAGGCTCGACAACGCCGAGCTCGATGTCGGGGCCTGCTGTGCCGAACTCGACCAACTGGCGGCGTCGATCCGCAGCCGGCTTGCCGACACCGCCGCCGATGCCGAGCGGATCGCGATGCTCGACCGCGTCCTCTTTTCCGAACTCGGTTATCACGGTAGCCGGGGCGACTACTACAACCGCTCCAACAGCTACATCAACGAAGTGCTCGACGACCGCGAAGGAATTCCGATCACGCTGTCGGTCGTTTACATGGAGCTGGCCAGCCGGCTCGGGCTGACGGTCCGGGGCGTCGGCTTTCCCGGCCACTTCATCGTCCGCTTTGACCCGGCCGAGGGAGAGCCGGAGTGGATCGATGTGTTTGAACGGGGTGCGCGGCTCTCCCGGGATGATCTGGCCCGACGGCTGGCGGAAAACTCCGGCGAGCCGCTTGCCGAGTCGCACCTTGCCGTGTCGCCGTCGCGGCAGATTCTGGCGCGGATGCTCAACAACCTGTTGGCAATCGCCATGCGGGAGGACGACCCGCCGGCGATGCTGCGGTACCTCGATGCGATGCTCACCGTCGACCCCGAATCGGCCCGCAGCAGAGTGCTGCGGATGCTCACCGCCCGGCGGCTCGACCGCGTCGAAGTGACCCTCGCCGATGCCCGGTGGCTGCTGGAGAACCAGCCCGCCGACATCGATCTGGCCCTGGTGCGGCGACTGGTCGCTTCGCTCGAGGCTGAACAGTGACGCGGCCGGATGCGGCCGATGCCCTGTTCGCGCTGCTCCGCTCAGCGGTTCGCGGCTGCCAGCGCGTCAAGTTCCTCCGCCCGCAGGCGGACGCAGAGGATGAAGGGCGGCTCGCCCGCTTCCCAGTGGCCGTAGGTGGTAGTGACGATGGTGCCGTCGGGCAGGCACTCGACGCCGGGATAGGACGTGTCGTAGCCCTTGGTGTTGTCCTTCAGCCGCACCAGATATTGACCCGGCCGCTGGTGCAGCAGGTCCTCCCAGCTGCCGACCCAGCCGACCCAGTCGCCCTCGAAGGGGCGGCCGGAACGAGCATCGGCCGGGGCGATGCACCGATAGCTGATGAACAGCCGGCCGTCGGGAAGCCAGGTGCCGGTGTGACGGTCACCGGCGAGGCTCAGCGGAAGCGGTGCCGGTTCGCTCCAGGACCTGCCCTCGTCAGTTGAGAAAATGATCTGGGAGGGCTCACGCCTGCGGTTTTCCCGCAGCAGCACTGCCAGGGTCCGGCCGTCCGGGCTGCGGATGCAGCCGGGTTCGCAGAGATGCCGCTCGGCCGAGGCGTAGACCGCTTCCGGGAACGACCAGGTCAGGCCGCCGTCAGCGGAGAAGGTCCGGTAGAGGGTCATCGTGTCGGTCCGCTTGCCGTCGGCGGTGAAGAAGCGGCCGTCGTCATGGAACATCGCCAGATAATGTCCCGGCTGCCCGCGGAGCGGTTCGACAAAGCCCATCACGACGATCCCACCCCAGTCACCGGCCGGCTTGAGTTCGCTCCAGTGCTCTCCGTCGTCCTCCGAGACGGCGAGCCTGGCTGGATAGAGTCCCGACCACATGATGACGCGGCGGACACCAGCGGCGTCGGTCACGCGATGGAGCGTCGGCGTTTCCTTCGAGGTCGCCCAACTTGCCGGCGTCGGCAGCCGGTCGCTCCAGGTGCGGCCCCCGTCGCGACTCCGCTTGAAGACAATCGCGCCCTTGCCGTGGCCCTTGGGGTAGACGCAGAGGATCGTCCGGCCGTCTTCCAGCAGGCAGGTGGTGGGGTGGCCGAGGTACTGACCCGCTTCGCGATCGACGACGATCTGGCGGTGCGTCTCACCGTTCAGGTCGAGCAGCACCGGCTCTCCACGGGCTGCTGCCGCCACCGCGAGGCTGCTGGCGAGGATCGCGATCACGGCGGTGCGGTCGATCGGCCTGAATCGTCGGCAGCGGTCTCCCCGATTCGAAAGCATGGCGGGCTCCTTCCTGAATTGAGCTGGCGGGCACGCGCCGCCTGTTGGGGCGACTTTCCAACTGCAGTGTACCGGCTCGAAACGACGGTCGATGGTCTCGCGGGCCAGCGACGAAACAGCCGGCGTCAGCCGCGATTCAAGCGGGTACCATGAGCGACGCTTCGGCACCACCAGGAGAATGGGGATGACACCGCTGCTGCTGCTTCTGCTGGCCCTCGGTCTGGTCATCGCTGGTGTCCTGGTGCTGCGGTTTCCCCCGTTTGTCGTCCTGATCACCGCCGCCCTCGTCGTGGCGACGCTGACCCCGCCGGCGACGGTGGCCCGGCAGCTGGCCGGGGCGGGCGACGTGGCTGACGCCTCAGCGGTGCCTTCTGCCAGCCAGCGGGTGGCC
>CAZIQV010000070.1:0-8519 GCA_964541275.1 uncultured Chitinophagaceae bacterium
ACAGCCCCAGCCAGCCCAGCAGCCGCAGGTTTTGCCGCTGCCGCCGGGTCTTGACGATCGACGCGAGAATGCCAACGAAAAACCTCATCCCGAGGCGTCCTCCCGGCTGGCGGAGTCAGACGGCCGGTTCTGCGGCCGTGCCGGGCAATGGGCGGAGCGGCACGCGGGCTCCCAGACCCGGCAAAAGTCACAAACGGCCCGCAACCCGGCCGGTCCACGAGCGTTCAAAGTTGACCGCGTTCCCGGAGGCGGCGTTGCCTTCCGTGTGCAGGATACCAACGCGGCGTGACGCTTGTGGACGCCGCTGTCTCAGCGGAAACCCGATGGCAAACGCGGCAAAAACTCGGCAGCTGATTCGCGGAGCCGTGGCTCGGCACAAGGGGGACCGTCCCGCCGGACGCATGCGGAAATCCCGCTGGGTTGCCGCCGGCTTGGCCACCCTGCTGGCAATCGTTGGACTGTTCGTCTGGAACGCGTTTTCGGCGGCCCCGCAGGCGGTGGCGGAACTGCGGTCGCTGGTCGACGAGGAGGTCACACGGCTGGCCAGGGTCTCCCGCAACGAGATTCCCTACGATGCGGCTGGTCCCGACATGGGAGGCTGGTTCCAGCGGCTTCGAGATGTCCCCGACGGCTATCGCGACGCGGTGCGGCGGGAAATGGGACGGCTGTTCACCGCCCGCGAACGGGCTGCCGTCGGTTCCTACTTTGCCCTCCCGCCCGCGCAGCGGCGGGCTGAGCTTGACCGCCGCATCAAGGCGGAAGACGCCCGGCGGCAGCAATGGCTGGCAGACCGCCAAGCCCGCGGTCAGACCGATCGGTCGGGTAGCCCGGCTGCTGGCGCAGGGCCCGGTGGTCGAGCGACTCGATCAGCCGCCGGCCAACGCGGCGGGGGCCCACCCCGGGCAGACTCAAACGGATCCCAACGCCGCGGACGCCCGCGGTCCGAAGACAGCCGAAACGAATGGATGAAGCGGCGTATCGATGCCAGCTCCCCGGAGGAGCGGGCTCGCCGCACGGAATATCGGCGGGTCATCCGCGAGCGGCGGGAACAGCTTGGGCTTGCTCCCGGTCGCGGTGGCCCGGCCCGCCGACCTGGTTGAACGGGAACAAAAGCCCGCTCGTTTTTCGCATCACTCGCGAATCTTTTTCGCCATCGTGGCCGCGATGCCGCCCGCTGAAGAAGCGGTGCCGGCAGCCTACGGAAAACGTCACCGCCGCTGGCATGCCGCGGCAAGACAGTCCATGCTTTGACGGTGGCCCGCAGTCAGCAGCCCCAGCCGACCGAACCGCTGCGGGTTTGCCTGCAACACCGCTGCCGCACGCCTGCTTCGCCATGATTCACCACGCCACCCGCTCGCGCTGGAGCCTTCGACGGCTGCAATTCCTGGCCGCAGTCGGGGTCCTCGCCGTCATGCCGCTGCTCCGCCAGTGGCTCCCGCTGACGTCCCCGCAACCGGCCGCCACCGACTGGACGATTCAGACCGTCCACGACGGCGACACCGTCACGGCGATCGGCCCCGACGGCCGCACCGAAAAAGTCCGGCTGCTCGGCATCGACGCGCCGGAGTATCGGCAGCCGCATGGCCGCGAGGCCCGCGCCGCCCTGGCGGAAAAGCTACGGGGCCGGTCGGTCCGCCTCGAGTCCCGCGGCCGCGATCGGTACGACCGGCTGCTCGCCGTGCTCCGGGTCGGCGACCGGAACCTCAACGAGGAACTGGTCGCCGAGGGGCACGCCTGGGTCTTCGATCGGTTCCGGCCGCCTGCCGGCCTGGCAGCCGCCCAGCAGGCCGCCCGTCGGGAGCGTCGCGGACTCTGGGCGGCGGCCGACCCGCTGCGACCAGCCGACTGGCGGGAGGCCCACCCCCGCCAGCGTTGAGAAGGGTCAGTCGCGGCTGGCCATGGGAAACAGCCACTCCCCGCATTCCTGCACCGGCCCGGCAGGGCTTTGACTGACAGTCCACTATCGGGAACCCGGTCCAATTCTGTACCGTGCTCGTACCATGAGTGGTTCTCGTGAAATCGTGATCACCGGCGTCGGCATCGTCAGCCCGATCGGCATCGGTGTCGAAGCCTTCTGGCGCGCTCTGCTGGCAGGCGAGAGCGGCATCCGGCCAATCGATCGCTTCGACTCCAGCGGGCTGACGGTTCGCTTCGGCGGGCAGATACCGGCATTCGATCCCAAGCTCTATGTGCGGCCCCGGAAGAGTCTCAAGGTGATGAGCCGTGAGATTCAGCTCGGCTTCGCCGCCGCCGACCTGGCGATGGCCGACGCGGACCTTGCCGGCGACCGAATCGAACCGGAACGCTTCGGTGTCGTCTGCGGCAACGACATGATCTACGCCGATCTGGAGGACCTTGAGACCGCCTACCGCCGCAGCCGCACTGCCGACGGTGGATTCTCGTATCCGCAGTGGTCGGAGGCGATCCATGAAGAGCTCCATCCGCTCTGGCTGCTGAAGCACCTGCCGAACATGACGGCCTCCCACATCGCCATCGCCCAGGATGCCCGGGGTCCAAACAACACGATCGTGCTCGGCGACGTCTCGGGCCTGCTGGCGGTCGCCGAGGCAGCCAGCGTGATCGAGCGGGGCTGGGCCGACGTGATGCTGGCCGGAGGGGCCGGCTGTCGACTGCATCCGACGGCGCTGGTCGCCCGCGGCAGTGCGCAGCTCTCCAAACGGAGCGACGACTTTCAAGCGGCCTGCCGGCCGTTCGACCGTGACCGTGACGGCCTGGTGAACGCCGAAGGGGCCGGCGTCGTGGTGCTCGAATCGCGGGAACATGCCGATCGCCGCGGCGCTCGGATCCGCGGCCGGCTGCTGGCCACGGCCGCCCGCTGCGAACCGCGGCAGCGACAGGATCCTCCCACGGGTCGGGGCGTCCGGCTGGTGCTCCGCGAGGTGCTCAACCGCGCGGGACTGGAGGCGGCCGGCCTCGGACATGTCAACGCCCACGGGCTGAGCACGATCCCGACGGACCGGGCCGAGGCCCAGGCAATTGCGGCCGAACTCGGCGACATCCCGGTGACGGCCCCGAAAAGCAGCTTCGGCCACGCCGGCGCCGGGGGTGGGCTGCTGGAGCTGGCCGTCAGCCTCCTGGCGGTCGAGGCGGGTGTCATACCGCCAACCCGGAACTACGAGACACCCGATCCCGACTGCCCGATTCACGTGATTCACGAGGGGCCGCTCGCCGGCCGCCCCCGCACGGCGATTTCACTCAACTTCGGCTCGATGGGCCAGGCAGCCGCCGTGGCGATTGCCGCGGGCTAGGCTCTGGGAACCGGCTGCCGCCGCCCGCCGTTGCGGGCCGGGACCAGGGATGGCTTTTTTCCGCCGATCGCGAACTGCTGCCGGCGGCACGACGAAATCTGCTGCATCTGTCGCAACCGGCATAAATGGCAATCTGCCGGGGCCGCTGTACCGGCGGGAGTCGCGGTTTCGATAGCACAGCAAGAGTCGTCTCGGCAGCGAAGTTATGAAACGCCAAACAATTCTTTTGATCGGTCTGCTGGTCTTCTTCGCCGGGATTCAGTTCCGGATGGTGGAATCGTTCACGCTGAGCGACTTTTCGAGCCGGCTGTTCGACCGCGATCCGCCACCCGCGACCGCCGCCACCACCGCTGCCTGGCCCGGGACCGCTGGCCGCAAGCTGGTGGAGCCACCCCGCTGGCTCGGTCTGGCATTGATGTCGGTCGGCTCGGTGCTCACCCTGCGGAGCATCAAACCACCAAAGCTCGGCAAGGGCGGCTGATCGGGTCCGAACTGCTTTCTCACCAAATTCTCACCAAGCTTCGGGCTGCCCTCACCGCCGATCGGCAGTACCCTCGCAAAAATAAAGGTTGACGCCCGGCCTTCCCCGCAGCCGCGACGGAGGACTGCCTGATGCGGGTCCGTTCGCTGTTTCTCTCCGATCTGCACCTCGGCTGCCGATTCAGCCGAGCCGACGCGCTGTTTCAATTCCTCGGGCGGGTCGAGCCCGACCGGCTCTATCTGGTCGGTGACATCATCGACGGCTGGAAGCTGAAGCGGTCGTTCTATTGGAACGACACCTCAAGCTTCGTCGTCCGCAGGATGCTCGGGATGCTCAAGCGGGGCACTCGGGTCTATTACGCCACCGGCAATCATGACGAATTCCTGCGGCCCTTCGCCCCGCAGACCCTTGGCCACATGGAGCTGGCCGACACCTTCATCCACGAGACCCTGGATGGCCGCCGGCTGCTGGTGATCCACGGCGACTTCTTCGACCATCTCACCAAGCATGCCGCCTGGGTCTATCACCTCGGCGACCGTGCCTATACGGCGGCACTCCACCTGAACAAGTGGATGAATCTCGCCCGGCGGTCGCTCGGTTACCCCTACTGGTCCTTCAGTTCGCTGCTGAAAACCAAGGTCAAGCGGGCGGTCAACTTCATCAACGACTTCGAGCACTTCGTCGCCCGCTACACCAAAAAGAAAGACTGCAGCGGCGTCGTCTGCGGCCACATCCACGTGCCGGCCATTCGCCAGATCGACGGCGTCGACTACTACAACTGCGGCGATTGGATGGAGCATTGCACCGCACTTGTCGAGCATACCGACGGCCGGTTTGAACTGGTCGACCACACCTGGCTGGAAGGCCAGCCCGAGATCATCGACCGCGATGCCGACCCCGATACCCTCGTCGAACCGGCACTCGCGGCTCTGGTTGCCACCGGCCTCGGGCCGCTGTCAGAGCCGCGGGTCGCCTGAGAAAAAGGGGTCAGGACTCTTTTTCTGGCTGCCGTTCGCCAGAGAGCCCTGTAGAAAAGAGTCCTGACACCTTTTTTGTTCAGTGCCGGTCGAGCACACCGTCGACTCGCCGGAGAATCCCCAGCGGATTGCCGTCCCGGAGGGCATCGGGCAGCAGCGACTGCGGCACGTCCTGGTAACAGACCGGCCGGATGAACCGCTCGAGGGCCGCAGCCCCGACGCTGGTGAATCGGGAGTCGCTCGTGGCCGGCCAGGGGCCGCCATGCTGCATCGCCTGGCAGACATCGACACCGGTCGGCCAGCCGTTGACAATCAGCCGGCCGGCCCGCGTCGCGAGGATGTCCACCAGCGGTGCCGCCGCCGCCATTTCAGCAGAGGTTCCGTGAACCGTCGCGGTCAACTGCCCGTCGAGTGTGCGGGCGATCTGCTCCTGCTGCTCGACTGCGTCGACGACAACGAGCAGGGCGAACGGCCCGAAGACCTCCGCAGCCAGCTCGGCAGCAGCCCGAAAGCTGTCAACGTCCACCTCCAACACCACCCCCGCCGCCTGCGTCCTGGCAGGATCAGCCGCCACCGCCGACCGGCCGACAAGATGGGTGCCCGGCTTGCCGACAGCCGCGTCACGGCCCTGCTCGAAGGCCGAGCGAATGCCGGCAGTCAGCATCGATGCCGGCGCGACGGCGGCAATCTCAGCTGCGACCGCGGCCTTGAAGGCCTCCAACGCTGGCCCAGCCGGCGCCACCACCAGCCCGGGCTTGGTGCAGAACTGCCCGACGCCGAGCGTCATCGAGCCGACAAAGCCCTTGGCGATCGCCTCGGCCCGTTCCGCCAACGCTCCGGGCAGCAGGAAGACCGGATTGAGGCTGCTCATCTCGGCAAAGACCGGAATCGGGTCGGGCCGAGCGGCAGCGGCATCGACCAACGCCCGGCCAGCGGCCTGCGAGCCGGTAAAGCCGACCGCCCGGGCCGCAGGGTGCTGCACCAACGCCGTGCCGATCACGCTGCCTTCGCCGTGGAGCATCGAAAACGTCCCCGCTGGAAGGCCGCAGGCGTCGACCGCCCGCTGGATCGCTCCGGCCACCAGTTCGGAGGTGCCGGGGTGGGCCCGGTGGGCCTTCACGATGACGGGGTTGCCGGTGCACAACGCACTGGCGGTGTCGCCGCCGGCCACTGAAAAGGCCAGCGGGAAGTTGCTGCTGCCAAAAACGATCACCGGCCCGAGCGGCCGCTTCAGCCGCCGCAGGTCGGGCCGCGGCAGCGGCTGCCGGTCGGGCAGCGCCGGATCGATGCGGGCATCGACCCACGACCCGTCGCGGGCGAGGGCAGCGAACAGCTTCAGTTGATTGACCGTGCGGCCGCGTTCCCCGACCAGACGGGCCGCCGGCAATGCCGTCTCCAGCCCGGCTCGTTCGATCAGCGCGTCGCCAAGGTTGAGAATTTCCTCGGCAATCCGCTCGAGGAACCCGGCCCGCACCTCGCCCGTCGTCCGGGCCAACGGCTCGGCGGCGGCGGCGGCAGCCGTCACCGCCGTCGCCGCGTCGTCGAGAGAAGCCTGGCAGAAGCGGCCCGGCAGCTCGCAGCCATCGAGCGGACTGACTGCGGCCGTACGACGGTCGGCATCGCAGCAGGTTCCGGCGAGAAAATTCCTTCCGTGCAACCCGGCCATCAAACCCTCCTCAAGCGTGAAAACAGCGGTCGGGGCCGCGGACAACTGAGAGCCTTTGCAACAGCCCGCGCGGCCGAGTGAGCGGAAGCGTCGCCTAACGCCACCGCAAACGTTTTTTGTGAACGTTTTGGGTCAGCGTACAATCGCGGCCCCGTCCTCGAAACCGCCGGCCGCCTGAAGACGGTCGATGTCGTCGAGTCTGCCAGTTCCGCCGCGGCTGCATGCGGTGGCCGAACGCCTTCACACCGAACCGCCGGAGAGCTCTTTCGTGCCAGACGCCGCCACCCGCCGCCGCGCCGTCAATGACCTGCGGTCGCAGCGGTGGTTTGCCCCCGACGACCTCCGCAGCTTCGGCCACCGCAGCCGGCTGCGGCAGCTGGGCTATGCCGCCGAGGAGGCCGAAGGCCGACCGGTGATCGCGATCCTCAACGCCTGGAACGACCTCAACCAATGCCACAGTCATTTTCCCCAACGGGTGCAGGAAGTGAAGCGGGGCGTCTGGCAGGCGGGCGGCTTTCCGGTGGAGATTCCGGTGCTCTCGCTGTCAGAAATGTTTATGAAGCCGACGGCGATGCTCTACCGCAACCTGTTGGCACTCGAGACCGAAGAGGTCCTCCGCAGCCATCCGGTCGACGCCGCCGTGCTACTCGGCGGCTGCGACAAAACGGTGCCCGGCCTGCTGCTCGGAGCGATCTCGGCCGACCTGCCGGTGATCTTCATGCCCGCCGGCCCGATGCTGGCCGGACGCTACCGCAACGAGCGACTCGGCAGCGGCACCGACGTCTGGAAGTATTGGGCCGAGCGGCAGGCCGGCTGCCTCGACGCCTGCGTCTGGCGGCAACTGGAAGAAGGCATCGCCCGCTCGGCCGGCACCTGCATGACGATGGGCACCGCCTCGACGATGGCGGCCGTCACCGAAACCCTCGGGCTGACCCTGCCCGGAGCGGCGACGATTCCGGCGGTGCATTCTGCCCATGCCCGAATGGCGGCGGCCTGCGGTCGGCGGGCCGTCGATCTCGCCTGGGAGGATCTGCGGCCGAGCCGAATCCTCTCCGCCGCGGCCTTCGACAACGCGATCGTGGCCGACATGGCTCTGGCCGGCTCGACCAACGCGATCGTCCATCTGCTGGCCCTGGCGGCTCGGGCGGGCGTGTCGCTGCCGCTGAACCGGTTCGATGAAATCTCGCGGACGACACCGGTCGTTGCCAACCTGCGGCCGGCGGGTGAGTTCCTGATGGAGGATCTTCACGACGCCGGCGGGGTGCCGGCCCTGCTTTCGCAGCTGCAGGAGCGGCTCACCCTCGACTGCCTGACCGTCACCGGCAAGAG
Source organism: uncultured Chitinophagaceae bacterium (assembly GCA_964541275.1). Taxonomy (GTDB): domain Bacteria; phylum Planctomycetota; class Planctomycetia; order Pirellulales; family UBA1268; genus UBA1268. The sequence goes on from CAZIQV010000070.1 coordinate 7,723, forward strand.
TCTCGGGGAGAATATCGCCGGGGCCGAGGTGATCGACGCGCGGGTGATCCTGCCGCTCGACCAGCCGCTGTCGCGGGCGGGGGGCACCTGCGTGCTGTGGGGATCGCTCGCCCCTGACGGCTGCGTGATCAAGCCGACCGCCGCCGAACCCCGGCTGCTCAAACACACCGGCCGGGCGGTGGTCTTTGAGTCGTACCCCGACATGAAAGCCCGCATCGACGATCCGGCCGAGGGCATCACTGCCGATGACATCCTGGTGCTGCGGAACGCCGGCCCGCAGGGGGCCCCCGGCATGCCCGAGTGGGGCATGCTGCCGATTCCCCGGCCGCTGCTTGAGCAGGGCGTGCGGGACATGGTGCGGATCTCCGATGCCCGCATGAGTGGCACCAGTTACGGCACCTGCGTGCTGCATGTCGCCCCCGAAGCGGCAGTGGGCGGCCCGCTGGCCGTGGTGCAGACCGGCGACCGGATCACCCTCGACGTCGAGTCCCGGCGGCTCGACCTGCTGGTGGACCAAGCGGAACTGGCCCGGCGGCTGAGCGGCTGGACCCCGCCGCAGCCGCGGTATTCCCGGGGTTACGGTCGGTTGTTCCTCGATGAGACGAGCCAGGCCGACAGAGGCTGCGATTTCCGGTTTCTCGAGCGCGGCGAGCCGACGCCCGAGCCCGATATTTTCTGAGCTGTTGAGTGCCCCCTACCCCCTGCCCCCTATCCCTTATCCCCTCCGACGCAAGCCGCTTGTGCACACCGCCCCCAGCCTGACCGCAATATCCTCCGATTCCTCAACATTCTCCAGA
>CAZIQV010000071.1:0-8489 GCA_964541275.1 uncultured Chitinophagaceae bacterium
AGCCGACTCTGGCAGCGCGGGCGAACCGGGGAAACCGCGGCAACCGGCAGCGGTCACGGGCCCGCCGTCAGTGGGCTGCTGTTGGTCTGGATGGCCGTCTGGGTTGGCGGCTTTTCGCTGGCGGCGACCAAGCTGCCCAATTACATTTTGCCGGCCTATCCCGCCGCAGCCCTGCTGGTGGCGGCGCTCGCAATCGAGGCGGCAAGCCTCCCCCGATGGCCCTTTCCGCGGTGGCTGGCCGTCGGCCTCGGCGGGCTCGCCTTTGGCGGGATCGCCACGGCTGCCACGGTGCTGGTGGCGACATTCTTCGGACTGACCGGCGGAGAGCCGGCGGCGGTACTCGGTCTGATTCCGCTGGCTGGCGCCGCCTGGCTCGGCTGGTCGGCCCGGCAGCAGCCGGGGCGGGCCGTCGCCGGGATGGTCGTGATCGGGCTGCTCTACTCGAGCCTCGCCGTTGGGCCCGCCGCCAGTTGGATCAGCCGGGCCAACACCCTCCCCGGCCTGCTCGGAGACGCCCACGCGCACACCGGCGGCACCGCCAGAATCGGGGTTTACCCCCAGCTCACGCCCAACATCGTCTACTACGCGGACGGCCTCGTCCGGCACTGGCGGCCGGGGGAAACCACCGCCGCCGCTGAATTTCTCAGCTCCGGTCCCGACGCGGTGGTGATCGTGCCGGAAGACCGGTTTGCCGAACTCGCCGCCTGGTTGCCCGAGGGAACCGGCGTGATCGGCCGCACCAGGCCACTGTTCAAGACGCGGGATTTCCTGCTCGTCGGCACCACCGGGGCGGCCGCCGCAGGCCCGCGAACCGCCACGACCGGGAGCCTGCAACGATGAGCCGACCGCCCCAGCCTTTCGGTGCCGACCAGCAGAGTCGCGGGGATCGTCCGCAGGCGGGACTGCTGTCGATCGTGATCCCCTGCCACAACGAGGAAGCGGTCGTCGCGGCTACCCATCAGCGGCTCTGCGGCATCGCCCCGGCGGCGGGCATGTCACTCGAACTGATCTACGTCGACGACGGGAGCCGTGACCGCACCCTCGAGCGGCTCCAGCAGATCGCCGCCGCCGACCCCCGGGTGGTGGTGCTGGAACTTTCCCGCAACTTCGGCCAGCAGGCGGCGATGTCGGCAGGACTCGAGCAGGCCCGCGGCGATGCGGTGGTGATCATCGATGCCGATCTCCAGGATCCACCGGAGGTGATTCCCGAAATGGTCGCCCGCTGGCGGGCCGGGGTCGATGTCGCCTACGGCCGCCGCCGCCGCCGGGACGGCGAGACCCCCTTCAAACTGGTCACGGCCAGCCTGTTCCACCGGTTTTTCGCCGGGCTGATGCCCTATCCGATGCCGGTCGACACCGGCGACTTCAAACTCTGCGACCGCGCGGTTGTCGACACCGTCCGCAGTCTGCCGGAAAAGCGGCGTTACCTTCGCAGTCTCGTCCCCTGGGCCGGCTTTCGGCATGAACCGGTCTGGTACGACCGCGAAGCCCGCCCCGCTGGCGAAACCAAGTACTCCGCCCGCAAGCTCCTCGCTCTGGCGGCCGACGCCGTGATCCTTTCGTCCGACAAGCCGCTGCGGGCGAGTTGGTTGGCCGCGGGCATGTTTGGGATCATCGGGCTCGCAGGGCTCACCGTCACCGCCGGCAGGAGCCAGGAGGCTGCTTCCCTCCCAGCCATTATTGCTGTCAGCGGACTCGTCGCCGCGGTGCAGACCGCAGCGATCGCCCTTGTCGGTGAATATGTCGTGCGGAGCTACCGCGAAGCCCAGGGCCGACCGCCGTACGTCATCCGCCGCACGATCACCGCGGAGGCGACCGGCGGACGGGAACGCTCGACAGCTGCCCGCTACAGCGACGCGGCTTAGCAGACTGTGGAAAAGCTGTCGGAGGATACGGAGATTGGCAACCCTGAAAACCCTCGGCGTTTTCGGATGTCGCCCAGATGGAAAAAGGCCATGAAGGCAATCCTGTTCGGCACACCAGTTGCCCGGCAATCGAATGATTGCCAGACGATGCTCTGTTTTGCCGCCCGGTTGAAGGGCGTCGCCTCACCCGTAGAGGTGAGAAAAAGCCCATGCCTCAAAGCCCGAAGCGCAAGCTGAGGGAAACCGCGTTTTTTGAGCCCAGACCCGGATTTGCTCGGCTCGCGTCTCGGGCTTCCCAGATTTCCGTTCCGCTCAGCCCATTCCTCTGCCGGGAATCCGGCGACAACGCCGCGTCGATTACAGCGCCGCTTCGATCGCCGCGATCAGCTTGGGATCTTCCGGGGCGACGCCCGACTTGAAACGGCCGATGATCTCACCATCGCGGCCGATCAAGAACTTTTCAAAGTTCCAACCAACCTCGCCGGCGGGCTCCGCCGCAGCGGTCAGTGTCTGGTACAACGGCGACTTGCCCGGCCCCTTGACGGTGATCTTCGAGAACATGTCAAAGGTCACTCCGTATTGCGTGGAGCAAAAGTTAGCGATTTCGGGGTCGCTGCCCGGCTCTTGGGCACCGAAGTCGTTGGCGGGGAACCCGAGAATCACCAGTCCCTTGTCCTTGTAGGTTTCATACAGCTTCTGGAGGCCGGCGTACTGTCGGGTATAGCCGCAGCGGCTGGCGACGTTGACGATCAGCACGACCTTGCCCTGGTAATCGGCGAGATTTTGATCCTTGCCGTCGATCCGCTTGACGGTTCCCGTCAGCGGGCTGGCCGCCTCGCTCGGGCTCGACATCGCAAGCATGCCGGCTGCCACAAGGCAGCAGCAGATAACTTTCGTCAGGGACAGTGAGAGCATTGGGGAAGTCTCCTCAAACCGAATTGCGACACCGCCGCGGCGGGCCGGGCAGGACTGAGCCGCGCGGGAACATCCCACAGGGCCGTCTGATTCTTTCACCCGCAGCATATAGCCGCCGCGAAACCACTGTCAAAGAACGGCCCGCCGCCGTCCAGTGGCGGAGGCCTGTCCAGCCTCAGCCCGGGGGGCCGGCGGCTGCCACATCGGGCCCTGCCTCGGCGGCGAAAGTGGAGAAATTCTCCCGCAGTCGGCCGGCGAGCCGCCGGGCGGCCGCATCCCACGCCGCAGGATCAGCCCAACACTTTCGGGGAATGAGCAGGTCAGCCGGAACCCCCGGCACCTCGCGGATCGCCGCCAGCCCGAAGACCGGGTCAGTCTCCGCCGCTGCCTCATCGAGGGAGCCGGCATGAATCGCGTCGATGATCCGGCGGGTGACCGCCAGCGGCATCCGGCTCCCCACCCCATAGCCACCGCCGGTCCAACCGGTGTTGACCAGCCAGACCCGGGTGCCGTGGCGGTCGAGCTTTTCGGCGAGCAGCCGGGCGTAGACGGCCGGATGGCGAACGAGGAACGCAGCGCTGAAGCAGGCCGAAAAGGCGAGCTGTGGTTCAAAAACGCCGACCTCGGTACCGGCGACGCGGGCGGTGTATCCGGACAGAAAGTGATACATCGCCTGTTCCCGCGAGAGGCGGCTGACCGGTGGCAGCACACCGGAGGCATCGCAGGTGAGGAAGATCACATGCCGAGGGTGCCCGGCGGTGCAGGGAGTCCGGGCGTTGTCGATGTGGTCGATCGGGTAGGCGGCCCGCGTGTTCTCGGTGATCGCAGTCGACTCAAAGTCGACCGCCCGCGTGGCCGGGTCGTAGACGACGTTTTCCAGCACGGTGCCGAACCGGATTGCCCGGTAGATCTCCGGCTCTTTCTCGGCCGCAAGATGGATGCACTTGGCGTAGCAGCCCCCTTCGATGTTGAAGACGCCAGTGTCGCTCCAGCCGTGCTCGTCATCGCCGAGCAGCCTCCGGGCCGGGTCGGCCGACAGGGTCGTCTTGCCGGTGCCGGAGAGACCGAAGAAAAGCGAGACGTCTCCGGCGACTCCTTCGTTGGCCGCGCAGTGCATCGACAGGATGCCGCGGGCCGGCAACAGCCAGTGCATCAGCGTGAAGACGCCCTTCTTCATCTCGCCGGCATACTCGGTGCCGAGGATCACCTGCTCGCCCCGCTCGAGCGACAGGTCGACGCTCGTCCGACTCGTCATCTGGGCGGTGAGCGGATTGGCCGGAAACTGGCCAGCGTTGTAAATCACATAGTCGGGACTGCCGAACCGCTCGAGTTCGTCGAGCGTCGGACGGATGAGCATGTTCTGCATGAACAGCGCGTGATAGGCCCGGCTGCAGATCACCCGAACCTTGACCCGGCAGGCGGGATCCCAGCCGGCGAAGCCGTCGCAGACGTAGATTTGGTCGCGGGTGTTGAGGTAGTCGATCGCCCGCTGACGGTTGAGCAGAAACGTGTGCTCACTGATCGGATGGTTCACCGCCCCCCACCAGACTGCATCCTCGCTGGCGGGATGCTGCACCACGTGCTTGTCCTTGGGGCTGCGGCCGGTCTTGGCCCCGGAGCGGATCGCGATCGCCCCGCTCGAGACGATGCCGGCCCGCTCGCGGCTGACCGCATCCTCGTAAAGCCGGGCCCGGGAGGCGTTGCGGACAACGACCGGGACGGTGATTTCCTGGGGGCTGAGATCGACATGAATCGGCATGGCGGCTCCCGCGACGCAAGATGTACCGGGCAGGGATCTGTACCTTACCCGATGACCGTCGGCAGCCAGCCCGCTGCCAGGCCGATGGCCATCAGGAGCAGCAGGCAGCCGACGGCCAGCAGCCCGCCCCCGACGGGGCTGGGCCGCACCGGGAGCCGCCGAATCGCCCGCCGCACCCGGCGGCTGAGATCACTCCAGCCGTCGGCGGTCGCCTCGTTGCGGAGCACCACGAGGCTGACAGTCCGCAGCGGTCCGTTGGCCTCGATGTGAGCTTGCAGCCCGAGCGTCGGCAGGGCCATGCTCTCGCCAGCCCAGCGGGCCCCGGGATCGACCGCGGCGACCGTTTCGGCAATCAGGGGCCGCACCTGGTCGATTGTCGCGTTGTAAACCAGCAGTCGCGGCCGGGCGAAGAGGATGCAGACCGCCACGACCAACGCGTAGAGCAGCAGCAGCACCACCTCGCTCCAGGGTGAACCTCCCAGCAGCGGCTGCACCGCCGCCAGCGGGCCGATCGCCACCAGTCCGGAGAGGCCGAGCCCCAGAAGCATGCCGTCCCAGGCGCCGGAGACGACCAGCGGCCGCCGCCGCAGTTGCAGCCCGCCCAGCAGGCAGCAGTAGCCGGCCAGCGGCAGCAGGGCGACCGAAAGCGGAAGTCGGTCGAGCCAGACATCCATGACAACCACCCCGGGCACCGCGGAAAGGGAGACTCAGCCGCGGCAGGCCAGCCAGAGAAGCGCGAGGAGCCAGACCGCCTCGGCGACCGCGACGAGGGCGAGCCAGCGGCGGGAAGCAGCGGAAATCACGACCATCCTCGCGCGGGAATCAGCAGGCGTCGGGAACGGCAAACACGAGGTCACGGACAAAAGCCTCATCAAAGGTGTAGACGTCGCAAAAATCTTCGCGACGATCGCGGCTCGTCTTCCGCATCTGTCCGACCTCGATCATGTTGAACACGATTTCACCAAAGTCGGCCGTCTCCCGCACCCCCCAGGAGCCAAGCACGGTCGCGGCAAGGTAGCCGTACTGCTGCTGGGCGTATCGCCGGGCCGCCTCGCAGAGTTCCTGCCCGGTGACATGCCGTTCACTCTTTTTCTTGCCGGTCCGCTTGGCACTGACCTGCTGGCACTCACCCATGCCGAGGGAATCCTGAGCGAAGGACAGGGCCTCAAGGATGAACAGATAGGCGTCAAGACTGTAGCGGCTGTCCTGCTCGAGCAGATCGGCAAGCGGGTGGGATGGATCGATGAGCGGCATGGCGTCCTCGCGGGGCGGTGCTGGGCGACGGCAATCTTCCTCGAGTCTAGCAGACGACCGCGGACGTCTGCCGCCGCCGGGACGATCGGAGTGATTGCCGGGGACGCGGCGTTGGCTTCGGCTCCGGCCCGCGACTCAGGGGCCGCCGGCCCCCGGGGCCTGCTCTTCGATGAAGGTGTAGCCGAGCGGCGTCAGGGGACGCGAGAAGTCGCGGATCAGGTCGAGGCCGCGATCGATCAGACTGGTGCGGGGATCGAACTGGTAGACGTCGCGGTCCTGACCGCCAGGCTTGTAAATCTGAATCGCAAACGGCATCAGGTCGGCAGCCTGCAGAATCAGTTCGACTTTGGAAAAGTTGGCGGCGTCAACCTGGAACCGCGGCAAGGCCTCCAGCCAGACCTGATCGGTCACGCCGGGCGGGGTGATGATCCGCATCTGGTACCGCCTCTTCAGCGTCGCCGCCTTCGCGCCGAAGACAAAGGGAAGCGGCCCCTCGCTGATTGCCTTGCCCTGCATCTCGGGGGGCAGTTTCGTCTCGCGAAGCTGCCGCTCGGGATGTCGGAATTCGTAGATGCTGCTTCCGTTGCAGACCCAGTGCTCGCCGGTCCCTGCCGGCCGCGGCTCGTACCGGCGTTTCTCCGGATTCCACTGCTTGGAGGACTTCACCCGAAACAGCCCCTTGTCGGGTGCTGCATATTTGATTTCACCGGTGCTCTCGGAAAATGCCAGCCGTTCTCCCGACGCGTCGGCAGGGCTCCAGGCGTTGTACTCCCACTTGTAGAACGTGCAGGACCAGGTGGTGACCCGCGCGTTGCGGGCCTCCCAGGCGGTGAGCAGCTGGTCAAGGGCCGCCTGCTGCTCGGGGGTCAGCTGCGGAGCTTGCGGGGCAGCTTGTTGCGGCTGGGCCTGCTGGGCCAACCCGGGTGGCGGCAGCAGCAAGATCGCCAGCAGGCCGCAACAGCCCACGGCGAACCGGGGCAACACGAACCGGGGCAACACGAACCGAGGGGAGGGAGCGGGGGCTGAGGGCACTGGTGGGTCTCCGCGGGAACCTCCGGACTCTAGCACCGCACCCGACCGGTCGCGAGGCCGCTTTGCCCCGGCACAACCACGATCGTTTTTCGACAGAGCCTAGCCCGCCTCAACGGCCGCCCAGAGCTGCCGCAACTCCCTCTCAAAACCGCCCGAGAGAATCGGAAACCGGCACCAGGCCCGGGGATCGAGGCTCTCGTCGTCGAGATGATAGGAGGGGGCGTACCGCTCCCGCTTCCACTGGTTCCGGGCCCAGAGCCGGAAAAAGCGGTCGGTCCATTCGGCGAGTCGGGCCGGTGGCTGGTCCGGGAAGTGCAGCCGCAACTGCTGCCAGACCTCCAGCGGCATCTGCCGGTCGCGGACGAAAGCCCGTTCGATGCGATCCAGCACTGCGTAGGGCATCAGGTCGGCCTCGTCGGTCTGGCCGGCGGCGGCCGGCCGCAGCTCCGCGGTCGGCTGCTGGGCAGTGACGGCGGCAACCGCCGGGATCGGACCGAGGCCTTCGGGCCCCTGCTCCTGGAGCCACAGCAGCCACTGCCGCAGGTAGGCCTTGTCAATGCCGGCAAGCGGTGCGATCCCGCCGGCGGTATCGCCATCCATCGTCGCGTAGCCGACCGCCGCCTCAGAGCGGTTGCTCGTTGAGATCAAAAGCCCGCCGAGCAGATTGGCCAGCATCCAGACCCCGGGGGCCCGGGCCCGGGCTTGAATATTCTGCAACGCCAGATCGTCTCGACTCCAGTCGAGCGGCCGGCCGACCACCCCCTCGACGAGCCGCTGGTAGTCCTGCACCAGCGGTTCGATGTCGAGCTCGTGAAAACCCGCCCCGACCGCCGCGGCGAGGCCACCGGCCGCCTGCCGGGTGACCGAGCCGGAGTGCGCCGTCGCCTGGTAGACGCAGGTGACGAGCCGAGCAACCAGAGAACGGACGGCGGTGTCACCGAAGCCGCCGCCGGCTGCGGAAGGGGAAGCTTCCCGGGCCGGGCCGGGAGCCAGCCCAAGCCGGTCGGCGGCAGCCGGTCCATGTTCCCGCACGACCAGAGCGATGCCGATCGCCGCGAGGCAGAGCACCGCCGAAGAGTCGGCGCCGCCGCTGGCACTGATTACAAAACCCCGGCTGCGGCTCTTGCGGAGGCTGTCGATCAGGCCGAGGGCAACCGCCCGGGAAAACTCCTCCTCCTTCACCGCCGTCCCGGTTCGTTCCCAGACATCGCGGCGATCGGCCGCCGGTGGCGGCAGGTCCGCCGCCACCGGCGGCGGCGTGAAGGCGAGACCGAGACAGTCATCCGGACCGTCTGTTCCGGTGTCGGGCAGGAACCGCGACTGGGCCAGCCGGATCGCATCGAGGTCGACGAGGCCATCGGTGACGCTGAGGTCGCCAAAACTGAACCGGCGGCCACAGGCAACAAGCCCCGCCGGCCCGGCGATCAGCGTGCCGCCGTCATAGACAACCCGACCCGCCTCATTCCCCAGCAGGTTGGCGTAGACATAGGCGGTGGCGAAGGCCCGGGCCCCCTCGAGGACAAACCGTCGCCGGATCTCCTCCTTGCCGAAGGCGAAGTGGCTGGCCGAGGGGTTGAGGATCAGGTCGATCCCCCGACCCGCCAGGGAGACCCCGGGCCGATCGGCCGCCCAGGCGTCCTCGCAGATCTCGAAGCCGAGCCGAA
>CAZIQV010000072.1:0-4363 GCA_964541275.1 uncultured Chitinophagaceae bacterium
GGTCGGTAATCACCGGGAACTGCCGGGGCTGGCCGTCATCGGGCAGGTTGGCCAGTTCGGCGACCCGCAGGAAACTGCCCGCGCCGGCGGTCCGGCGTAGGGGGTCAAGCACCGACCAGATCGCCGCCCCGACCGGGGTCAGCGTCGCCAGGCCACCGCAGCAGATGGCAGCCGCCTTGGTGAGAAAACCACGGCGACCTCCGCCGGCTGGAACTGTTTCGGCCTGTTCACTCATTGCTATCGTCTCCAGTTGCGGTAGTGGCGGAGTGCCGACACAAAAGCGGATGTCACCGGGACCGGCGCGATGACACGAGACCTCAAACAGGTTCGAGGGCGTGCCAGGCGGCATCGACCGCTGCGGTCACCTGTTGCTCAACAGCGTCGAAATCACCCTTGACGATCGCACCGGCGGCCGCCTTGTGGCCGCCGCCACCGAAGTGCCCGGCAAGGGCACTGCAGTCGGCTCCGCCGCGGCTGCGGAAGCTCAGCTTGACCCGGCCGTCAGGCTGTTCAATGAGGATGGCTGCCAGTTGGGTGCCCTTTACCGCCAAGGTCAGGTTGATCAGGTCCTCCGTGTCGGCCGGCAGGGCCCCGACCTCTTTGATGTCGGCCTGGCGGACGGCCGAAAGGATGCAGCTCCCCTCATTGAAGGTCCGGGCGCCGGCGAGCGTTCGGCCCACCAGATGCAGCCGGGCCAGCGTGTCCTGCTCAAAGAGTTCGCGGTAGATGAACGGCGGACTCGCTCCGGCATCGACCAGCCGGGCCGCCACCCGAAAGGTTTCGCCGCTGGCTGAGGGAAAGCGGAAGCCGCCGGTATCGGTCGAGAGCCCGGCATAAAGCGGCGTGGCAATCTGCTCGGTCAGCGGCACCCGCAGCCGCAGACCGATCTCGTAGACGATGCGGGCGGTTGCCTCGGCGGTGGTGTCCTTGAACCAGCGGTCGGCCAGATCGTCCTCGCTGACATGATGATCGACGACCACGACCCGGTCACGGTTGCGTTTGAGCACGTCGCCCATCGCCCCGAGTTGAGCCCAGGCGCTGGTGTCGAGCACGATGAGCAGGTCGCGGTCATCAAGGTCAGCCGGCTTCACCCCCTGCGCCAGCGACTCAAGCCGGTGATCGGGGTCGATCCAGCGGAGGTTGGCCGGCGTCTCCTGGGCATTGACAATACGGACATCCTTGCCGACGGCCTCGAGGATGCCCAGGAGGCCCAACTCGCTGCCGAGGGCATCGCAATCGGGCCGAACATGGCTGGTCAGGACGAACCGTTCGGACTGATGAACGAGCTTGAGGAAGGCGGCCCAGTCGAGACGCATGGATGCTCCTTGCAGGCGGAATCTTCGAAATGCATGTGCGAGTAGCCTAGTCTAGCTGCTCAGCCGGCTGATCGTGACCCTCGGCGGCGGCCAGGCATCATCGGCCACCGCAGCGGCCGCAGCGGCCGCCACATCGCGATGTAACTGCTCAGTGAGGGCCTCAACGCCGGAAAACCGCTGCGTGCCCCGAAGCCGCGGGCCGAAGGCGACCCGCAGCGACTGCCCGTAGAGATCGCCGCTGTAGTTGATCAGGTGCACCTCGACGGTCGGCCGGGCGGCCGCGAAGGTGAGGTTTTTGCCGATGTGAATTGCCGCGGCGTGCCGGCTGCCGGCGGCGGTCGTGGCCAGCCCGGCATAGACGCCTGCGGCGGGGAGCAGGGTCATGATCTGCCCGAGGTTCGCGGTCGGGAACCCGATCGCCGCGCCGCGGTGCCCGCCATGTTCGACGGTCCCGGACATGGCGTAGGCCGCTCCCAGCAGTGCTGCCGCAGCGCCCGTCTCGCCATCCCGCAGGTGCTGCCGAATTCGCGAACTCGACACTGCAGCACCGCCAGCGACCACCGGTGGCACGGCCGCAAAGGCCAGTCCGTCCCGGGCAGCCCAGGCCTGCAGTTGCGCCGTATCGCCCCGCCGTCCGGCCCCAAAACGAAAATCGTGCCCCTCCACGCAGGCGGCCCCCTGGAGGCTGCCCCTGAGAACCTGCTCGTAGAAGGCTGCCGCGGAAAGCCTGAGGAGCTCAGCGGTCGTATCGAGCACCACCACGGCGTCGAGCCCGAGGCCCAGCAGCAGTTCGGCGCGGCGGCGAACCGAGGTGAGCGGCGGCGGCATGGTATCGGGCCGCAGGAGTGCTGCCGGGTGCGGATCGAAGGTGACCGCCACCGCGGGAAGCCCGCGACCACCAGCGAGTGCCCGCAGCCGGTGGACGATTTCCCGGTGCCCGAGATGAACGCCGTCAAAGTTTCCCAAGGAGAGCCCGCAGCCCGTCGCCGGGAACAAAAACGGCTCACCGCCGCTGAAGATGGTTCCGGAGACTGGTCGATGCACGGTTTGGCGACGAAGGGGGTGGGTTCAAGGCTTGGCGATACAGCCGCGATTCGCTTCTCCAGTGTAGCCCAGCTTCCCGGCGATCCGAGCCGGTATGCTTGTTGGGTCAGGCCTCGACGACGATTCACCCGCACCACCCGCATGACCGTCCGCTCCGAGCAGAAACAGATCTATCTCACCGCCGACATGGCCAGTCGGCTGGGGGGCATCGACATCGGCAGCAACAGCGTCCGCCTGCTGGTGGCCGAGGTGCTGCGGGGGGGCAGCTACCGCATCCTCGACGAAGAGCGCGAGCCGACCCGGCTGGCCCGCAGCGTCTCGGCAGCCGGCCGGCTTGATGAAGAGGCGATGGAGCGAACCATTGCCGCCCTCGTCAGCTTCAAACAGATCGCCGCCGGCTACCAGGTTTCAGCGCTGCGGACGATCGCCACCTGCGCCGTGCGGGAGGCGACCAACGGCAGCGACTTCTGCCGTCGCGTCCGCGAAGAGGTCGGCCTCGACGTCGAGGTGATCAGCGGTGAACGCGAGGCGCGGCTGGCCTTCACCAGCGTGCAGCATGCCGTCGATCTGACGGGCAAGAACATCGTCATCGCCGATATTGGCGGGGGCAGCACCGAGATCGTCTTTGCCACCGGCAGTCTGATCGAGTCGATCTTTTCGACGCCGCTGGGGGCCGTGCGGCTGACTGAGCAATGCGGCATCGGCAGCGGTGCGACCGCCGAAGCATTTCAGCAGGGGCTTCAAAAACTCGACCAGGAGATCAGCGGCTGCCTGAAGCGAGAGACCACCCGACCGCTGTTCGCCCCGCACTTCTTGGTTGGCTCCGGCGGCACCTTCACAACGCTGGCCGAACTGATGATGGCCAGCAAGAAGGAGTTCGACATTCCGGTGGCCGGCTACAAGGTTTCGCACGCGGAATTGCGGCACCTGCTCGACCGCCTGAAGAAGATGCCACTGCGGGCCCGGCGGTCGCTGGCCGGCATGACGGCCGACCGGGCCGACATCATCATTGCCGGCCTCTCGATTATCGACGGGCTGCTGAAGCGGTTTCGGGTGAACATGGTCGTGGTCCACACCCGGGGTGTCCGCGACGGCTTGATTCATGAGATGATCGATGACTGCTTCGGCGGCCCGGTGGCCGATCCATCGCAGCGGGATCAGGCGATCGAGCGGCTCGCCGCCGCCTGCTCGGGCGAGCTTGAGCACGGCCGGACGGTGGCCGAACTGGCTGGAAAAATTTACGACCAGCTGGCCGAACCGCTGGCCCTCCTCCCCGACGACCGACCGCTTTTGGAGACGGCAGCCCGCCTGCAGGATGTCGGCTACGTGATCAACTACGACCAGCATCACAAGCACAGTTATCATCTGATCCGCAACAGCCGGCTGCCGGGCATCCGCAGTCATGACCTGGAACTGATCGCCAACGTCGCCCGCTATCACCGCGGAGCGTTTCCCAAAAAGAAGCATCAAAACCTCGCCCGGCTGTCGCCCGACGATCAGCGGCGGGTCAAAAAGATGGCCGCCATCCTCAGGCTGGCAGGCGGCCTTGACCGCAGCCGGTCGCAGCAGGTGACCGACGTGGCGGCGACGGTTGACGAGCGCGGCGTCCAACTGTCGCTCGTCGCCGGGGACAATCCGCAGGTCGACATCTGGGGGGCCGAACGCCGCACTGAGCTGTTCAAAAAGGTCTTCGGGTTGCCGGTGATGATCCGCTGGGCGGGGCAGCCGGCCTGAGCCTGCCCCAAGGAAGCCGGCAGCAGAAGTTTCGATGGTCCGCCGTCCCGCTCACCGGCGAGAAAAAGCCCCTGCTGAGAAGCACCCCGAAACGCATTCCCTCGGCTCGCGGCTTTTGATGGAGCACGTTCACGGCGACCAGCAAAAAGTCTGCCAAAAAGTTCATGCTTCAAAGCCCGAAGCGCAAGCTGAGGGAAACCGCGTTTCTGAACCACAACACGCATTCCCTCGGCTCGCGCCTCGGGCTTCAAAGACAGTGGTTCCGCACG
>CAZIQV010000072.1:4463-8427 GCA_964541275.1 uncultured Chitinophagaceae bacterium
CAACACGCATTCCCTCGGCTCGCGCCTCGGGCTTCAAAGACAGTGGTTCCGCACGACCCTCCTGCAAACCTCCCTCTGCTGCGAAGCCCGAAGCGCAAGCTGAGGGAAACCACGCACTCGATCCGCAACACGCATTCCCTCGGCTCGCGCCTCGGGCTTCAAAGACAGTGGTTCCGCACGGCTCAACATTAAAAAGGCAAGGGCGAACGGATCGGCAGAACCGCGACAACCATCAGAATCGCGGGCTTCGGGGATGAACGGGGACTTCATCCTGATGCCCATCGTCGCCGAACACCGAAAAATATGGCATGAATAGGAAGTCCGTGTCATTTCCACCGCTCCCGCTCACCCCGGACCGCGCTATGAATCGTTCCTCTTGCCTGCTGGCTTTCCTCGCCCTCGCGGCGACAGCCGGACTGAGTTCCTCCATCGAAGCCGGCCCCTGGCGCAGGAACCGGGCAGAGGCCGCCCGACCCGCCCCGCAGAAGCAGGCTCCGTACAAACCACTCGCCAGCCCCTATGTGACCCGGGCGGGCAAGCCGCGGTATTACGTGCCGCCGACCCAGCCCGGAACACCCACCTGGAAGATGTACGGAACTGAGCCGGGGGTCGTCCCGGGCGACTGGCCCCGCTACGCTCCTTTTGGATTCGGTGGCTACCGCTTTCCGGCCGTCGGTAACGCGGCCTACCGCTAGTCGCGGCGGACGCCACCAGCCAGGGAGGCGTCTGTGCCCGATCTGCTTGAGATCACGCCAAACGGGCTCTACTGCGGCCGGGGTGACTTTTACGTCGACCCCTGGCGGCGGGTTCCGCGGGCGGTGATCACCCACGCCCACGCCGACCACGCCCGGCCCGGCAGCGACCGCTATCTCTGTGCCGCCCCCGGCAAGCATGTGCTGCGAACGCGGATGGGCAGCACCGCCGTCATCGACACCCTGCGGTATGGCGAGCCGACAACAATCAATGGCGTCGAGGTTTCGCTGCACCCCGCCGGCCATCTGCTCGGCGCCGCCCAGGTCCGGGTGAGCCACCGCGGCGAAACCTGGGTGGTGACCGGCGACTACAAACTGCAGGACGATCCGACCTGCGATCCCTTCGAGCCGGTCCGCTGTGATGTCTTCGTCACGGAGAGCACCTTTGGCCTGCCGGTCTACCGCTGGCCCGACCCGGCAGCCGTGGCAGCCGAGATCAACGCCTGGTGGCGGGCCAACGCAGCGGTCGGCCGCACCAGCGTGCTGCTGGCCTATGCGCTGGGCAAAGCCCAGCGGCTGGCCGCCCTGCTCGACCCGGCGATCGGCCCGATCTATGCCCACGGCGCGGTCATGAAACTGGTCGAGGCCTACCGAGCCAGCGGCGTGCGGCTGCCGCCGATCGACCGGGTGCCACCTCGAGCTCGCCGGGTCGGAGGCGGCAAGGGACTGGTGATCGCCCCGCCGAGTGCCGCCGGCACCAGCTGGCTGGGCCGCTTTGGCGAGACCGCCACGGCAATGGCCTCCGGCTGGATGCTGCTGCGCGGAGTTCGCCGTCGGCGGGCGCTCGCCAAAGGGTTTGTCCTCTCTGACCACGTCGACTATCCCGACCTGCTGCGGGCGATTGAACTCTCCAGTGCCAGCCGGGTGTTGGTGACCCATGGCTTTAGCGACGTTGTTGCCAGACTGTTGCAAGAACGGGGCCTCGACGCCGCGGTGCTCAAGACGCGGTTTGTCGGCGAGGCAGCCCCCGGCGACACAGACGCAGACGACAGTGCCGCTGACAATACTGACCCTGACGGCGACCCTGACAGCGATCTGGACGCCGCCGCCGGCCGCAACCACGCCGCCAGCGAACAGACCGGCGGGCCACCCTCCGCCGGGGACGACCACCGATGAAAGCCTTCAGCGACCTCTACTGGCAGCTCGATGGCACCACCAGCACGAATGCAAAGGTGGCTGCCCTGCGAGCCTACTTTGCCGCGGTCCCGCCAGCGGACGCCGCCTGCGGTCTGAGCGTCCTCTGCGGAGCGAAACAACTGCGGGCGGTACCGACCCGATTGCTGCGAGAGTGGGCGGCCGAGGCGGCCGGCCTGCCGCTCTGGCTGCTCGAGGAGTGCTATGCCCATGTCGGGGATCTCGCCGAAACGTTGGCCCTCGTGCTTCCCGAAACCCTCCCTGCCGATCCGGACTCTGATGATTCCGGCCCTCCCGATCCGGGACCTTCTGAGACCGACGGCGACGAACGTCCTGCGGGCGAGGCCCGCTTCGGCCTCGCCCGCTGCCTGGCGGAGACCGTCCGCGGCCTCAAAGGCTGCAGCGACGCCGAGAAACGACGGGTGGTCGAGGCGACCTGGCGACGGCTTGCCCCCCGCGAACGGATCGTCTGGCACAAGCTCCTCACCGGGGGCTGCCGGGTGGGCGTCTCGCGGACGCTGGTGGCCCGGGCCTTGGCCGAGTTGTCGGGGCTTGAGCCGGCGGTGATTGCCGAGCGAATGATGGCTGCCACGATCGAAACGGCGGCAGACTTTCAGCAACTGCTCTCCCCCGAGCCAACCGCCGCCGACAGCCTCAGGCCTTATCCCTTTTTCCTCGCCTCGCCATTGGAGGGCGAGCCCGACGAACTCGGCGAGGTCGATGACTGGCAGGCGGAGTGGAAGTGGGACGGCATGCGTGCCCAGATTGTGCGGCGGGACGCCGGAGCGACGGTCTGGAGCCGCGGGGAGGAATGCATGAGCAACGCCTTTCCGGAAATCATCGCGGCAGCCGACGCCCTGCCGGAGGGCACCGTGCTCGATGGCGAACTCCTCGCCGCCCGGCCCGCCTGCCTGCTGCCCTTTGCGATGCTCTCGCGACGAGCCAGCCGCAAGCGGGTGACCAAGAAACTGCTCGCCGACATTCCCGCGGTATTCGTCGCTTACGACCTGCTGGAAGCGGACGGCGACGACCTGCGCAGCGAACCGCTTGCCGACCGCCGACGCCGGCTGCTGGACCTGCTGCCTGTGGCTTTCGCGCGGCCACCCGAACCGCCGGGCGGCGCGGTGCCGGCCGACGATCCGGATGCCGATGGCCGGCTGTTCCACTCGCCGCTGGTCGCCGGAACCTCGTGGGACGACCTCCGCAGGATCCGGGCCGAGGCCCGCAGCCGCGGGGTCGAGGGCCTGATGCTAAAGCGGAAAACCAGCCGGTATGCTCACGGCCGGCCGCGGGGCGACTGGTGGAAATGGAAGGTCGAGCCGCTCGAGATCGACGCTGTCTTGCACTACGCCCAGGCTGGACACGGCCGCCGAGCCGGTCTCCACACCGACTACACGCTGGGGGTCTGGGACGGTGATGAGCTGGTGACCGTGGCCAAGGCCTACAGCGGTCTTTCTGACAAGGAGTTGGTCGAAGTCGACAAGATCATCCGGGCGACGACCGTGCAGCGGCACGGGCCGGTGCGGGTGGTCGAGCCGACCTTGGTCTTTCAGCTGGCCTTTGAAAACGTCTCCCGCTCGACCCGCCACAAGTCGGGCATCGCCGTCCGCTTTCCCCGCATCCAGCGGTGGCGGCGTGACAAACAACCCCGCGACGCCGCCACCTTGGCCGACCTCGAAGCCCTGCTGGCTCAGGCGGCAGGGAGGGTTCACCACGAAGCCACGAAGGCCGCGAAGAACCGCTCGTCATGAACGCCCCCGCGGTGCTCACGGCCTCCGCTTCGTGCCCTTCATGCCTTGATGGTGACTACACTGCTCGGATCGATCCGCTGTCTGCCCCCGCTATGCCGCCCTCCACACAAACACCCAGGCAGACCCGCCGCCAGCGACCCGCTGCTGCGGCGTCTGCCTTTGCCCCGCTTGAGGCCTGGTTCACCAGCCAAGGCCGCGAGGCGTTCGACTTTCAGCGGCAGGTCTGGCAGGCGATGGCTGAGGCCAGGAACGGCCTGCTGCACGCCCCCACCGGCACCGGCAAGACGCTGGCTGCCTGGCTGGGGGCAGTCTGGCGAAGCCGGCAGC
>CAZIQV010000073.1:0-8088 GCA_964541275.1 uncultured Chitinophagaceae bacterium
AGGCCAAAGCAGCTCGCTCTCGGGCCAACGGTAGCCTTTTCAGACAGAGCCTAGCAACTGCTGGAATGTCAGCCGCCACTTCAGCGCGGGGGCCGGCAGGTTCCGCCGAGCCAATTCCGCGGAGCAGATGACCCAGGCAGGCCGAGCCGCGGGCCGGCTGCCCCGCGGGGCCCGAATGTCCCGATTCTGCCAGCTGGGGAGTTCCCCTGACCGACTCCTCAAGCCACTGCCAACGGGCCGCCGAAAGTTCCCTGTGCCGTGGGCGATGTCTGCTCACGAAACATGCTGCTGACCGTCGGGCGAGAAATTCTGCCGCGGCGGTGGCGGGGGCTGGCGAGGGCTGTTGCGGTGAATCGGATCGGATTTTTCCGGCGGGTCTGGCTGACGCGGTTTTCGTATCCGGCGGCCGACCGGCCGGCGGTGAGGCAACTGCTGCGTCAGCGGCCGGCGAAAATCCTCGAACTCGGTCTTGGCACGCTCGATCGGACCGAACGAATGCTGCAGATCGCGGCAAGCCTCCGGTCGGTGCACTATGTCGGCCTTGACCGGTTTGAAGCTCGCCTGCCTGGCGACCCGCCCGGCGTGACGCTCAAAGAGGCCCACCGGCGGCTCCACGGTTTCGGCCGCATCCAGCTCGTTCCCGGCAATGCCGATTCGACGCTGGCCCGGCTTTGCAATCACCTCGGCAGCTTCGACCTGGTCCTGCTCTCAGCGAACACCGACAAGCAGAACCTGACCCGGTGCTGGTTTTTTCTCCAGCGGCTCATCCGGCCCGAGACCGTGGTGCTGCAGGAGACCGTCCGCGAGGCCGAGGCTCGCTGGCAGCTGGTGCCGCATGGCCGCGTCGCCGACCTGGCAAGCCAGACGATCCTCCGCCGGGCCGGTTGACCGGCGGGTGGCGGAACCAGTGGCGGCGACTGCTGAGCCGGGCTACATTACCGATTGCTTTCCCAGCCACGCTCTGAACCGTTCCATGCCCGCTCCCCGCACCCTTCTCGACAAAATCTGGGACGATCACGTCGTCTGTTCGCCCCCCGGTGAAAACCCGCTGCTCTATATCGACCGCCATCTCGTCCACGAGGTGACCAGCCCGCAGGCCTTTGAAGGTCTGAGGCTTGCCGGCCGCAGACTCCGGCGGCCGGAGGCGACCTTTGCGACACCGGACCACAACGTGCCGACCACCGATCGGCGGCTGCCGATCGCCGATGCGATCTCAAAACAGCAGATCGACACCCTGCGGGAGAACTGCCGGCAGTTCGGCGTCAGGCTGTTCGACCTCGGCGACGCCGATCAGGGAATCGTCCACGTGATCGGGCCGGAGCTTGGCATCACCCAGCCCGGCATGACGATCGTCTGCGGCGACAGCCACACGGCCACGCATGGAGCCCTCGGGGCCCTCGCCTTCGGCATCGGCACCAGTGAGGTCGAACATGTGCTGGCGACCCAGACGCTGCGGCAAGCGAAGCCGCAGTCGCTCGAGGTGCGGGTCGAGGGCCGCCTGCCGGCAGGCGTCACCGCCAAAGACCTCGTGCTGTACCTTATCGGCCAGCTTTCCACGGAGGGCGGCACCGGCTACGTGATCGAGTACACCGGTGACACGATCCGCAGTCTGGGCATGGAGCAGCGGATGACGGTCTGCAACATGTCGATCGAGGCGGGAGCCAGGGCGGGCATGATCGCCCCCGATGAAGTCACCTTCGAGTACCTCCGCGGCCGCGATTTCGCGCCGGCCGACTTCGAGGCGGCGGTGGCCCGCTGGCGGCAGCTGCCCTCGGACCCGGGGGCGGCTTACGACCGGGTCGAGGTCTACCGGGCGGCCGACGTCGTGCCGCAGGTCACCTGGGGGACCAACCCGGCCCAGGTGGTCGGCGTCGATGCCGCCGTACCGGCACCGGCCGATTTTGCCGATCCGAATGAACAGTCCTCCGGAGCTCGGGCCCTCACCTACATGGGCCTTGAGGCCGGGACCCGCATCGTCGATATCCCACTCGACCGGGTCTTTATCGGCTCCTGCACCAACAGCCGGATCGAAGACCTGCGGGCGGCCGCCCGCGTCGTCCAGGGCTATCGCATCGCTGACAACCTCCATGCGATGGTGGTCCCCGGCAGTGGTCGGGTGAAGCGGCAGGCCGAGGCCGAGGGTCTCGACAAGGTCTTCACCGCCGCCGGCTTCGAGTGGCGGGAGGCCGGCTGCAGCATGTGCCTCGGCATGAACCCCGACACGCTCTCACCGGGACAGCGGTGCGCCTCGACGAGCAACCGCAATTTCGAGGGCCGGCAGGGCAAGGGGGGCCGCACCCATCTGGTGTCACCGGCGATGGCGGCCGCCGCCGCGGTGAGCGGCCACTTTGTCGACATCCGCGACTGGCAGTACCGGTAGAAATTCTCCAGTGTTGGAGGCCGGACGAGTCAGGCTCCGAGAGACCTTTCAAAACAGCAGCATGCAGGCCTTCACCACCCACGACGGAATCGTTGCCCCCCTCGACCGGGCCAACGTCGATACCGATCAGATCATCCCCAAGCAGTTCCTCAAGCGGATCGAACGGACCGGTTTCGGCCAGTTTCTGTTTTTTGACTGGCGGTTTCGCGGCGATGGGTCGCCCGACCCGCGGTTCGAGCTCAATCAGCCGGCGGCTGCCGGGGCGACCATCCTGCTGGCGCGGCGGAACTTCGGCTGCGGCTCCAGCCGCGAACATGCCCCCTGGGCCCTGGCCGACTACGGTTTTCGGGCGGTGATCGCCCCGACGTTCGCCGATATCTTCTACTCGAACTGCTTTTCCAACGGCATCCTGCCGATCCGGCTGCCTGAGGAGGATGTCGGTGAACTCTTCGACCGGGCGGCAGCCGCCAATGCGGCGGGACCCTACCGGCTAAAGATCGACCTGACCACCTGCAGCCTGCAGGACACCGGGGGCTTCAGCCGGTCGTTTGCGGTCGAACCGTTCCGGCAGCGGTGCCTGCTCGAGGGGCTCGACAACATTGCCCTGGCGCTCCGGCACACCGACGCCATCGACGCCTGGGAGGCGGCCCACGGCCTGCCCCCGGTCACCGCCAGCTGAAACGTCCGCCCACACCCTCGGGAAAACCGGCTGATGGCGACCCGTCGCGAGAAACTCGAAACGCTGTTGCGGGATGATCCGGACGATGTCTTCCTGCGGTACAGTCTCGCGCTTCAGATGGAGGCGGACGGCGAGTGGGAGGCCGCGATCGATCTGCTTCAGGAACTTGCCCGGGGCGAGCCGCCTTATGTGCCGGCCTACCAGATGGCAGCCCAGCACCTGGTGAAATATGGCCAGCCCGATGACGCCCGCCGGGCCCTCCGCGAGGGCATCGAAGAGGCCCGCCGGCAGAATCTCATGCATGCAGCCGGCGAAATGGCCGAGTTGCTGATGACGCTCGGCGGCGAGCCGCCGGCCTAAACCACGGGCAGTGGTTCGGCAGCCTCGGCCCCGCGGGTGACCATAAAGCCGAGATCCTCGATCATCTTGTAGTCGGCCTCGGGCAGCTGTCCCTCGGTCGTCAGGTAGTCGCCGACGAAGATCGAGTTGGCCGGGTAGAGTCCGAGCGGTTGCAGACTGCCAAGATGAATCTCCCGGCCGCCAGCGATCCGGATCTCGGCGGCGGGATTGACCAGCCGCATCATCGCCAGGCCCCGGAGGCAGTCGCGGGGCGTCAGCCGGCTGGTGCCTTGCAGCGGCGTCCCATCGATGGCGTTGAGGAAGTTCAGCGGAATCGACTCGACAGCCAGCTCCCGCAGGGCGAAGGCCATGTCGACAAGGTCGTCAGCCGTCTCGCCCATGCCCATGATGCCGCCGCTGCAAAGCTGCAAGCCGGCCGACCGGCAGGCGGCAAGGGTGGCGACCCGATCGGCGTAGCTGTGGGTGCTGCAGACCTCGCCGTAATAGGCCTCGCCGGTATTGAGATTGTGGTTCACCTTGTCGACCCCGGCGGCCGCCAGCCGGGTGGCCTGCTCAGGAGAAAGCAGGCCGAGGCAGGCACAGACATTGAGACCGTACTGCTGCTTGATTTGCGGGACGACCGAGCAGACGAAATCGATTTCCCGCTCCGAGGGACCGCGGGCGGAGATGACGATGCAGAAGGTCTTCGACTGCCGCTCGGCGGCCAGTCGGGCTGCCTCAAGCAGCTTCGGGGCCGAGAGCAGGTTGTACCGGGGAATCTCGGCCTCCGAGACTTTCGACTGCGAACAGTAGCCGCAGTCCTCGGGGCAGAGGCCGCTTTTCGCGTTCATCAAGAAAAAGAGCTGCACCGTGTTGCCGAAGGCGTGGTGTCGCACCCGGTAGCTCGCGGCCAGCAGGTCGAGGAGATCGGTATCGGGGCAGGCCAGAACGGCTCGGGCTTCCTCCCGGCAGAGCGATCTGCCCGCCAGCACATCGGCGGCAAGCGAGTGCCAGCGGGAGCAGGGAGCGGCGGCGGGGGCGGTTGTCATCTGTGATCCTCGGGACGGTCGGTCCGCTGTTGTGGCGACCGTACTTTACCCGGTGGCTCGCCGCCCGGAAAACCGGCCTGCCTGCGGGGCGGCTCAGCCGCCGGCGAGTTCCAGCGGGAAGGGGCTCAGCAGTTCCAGGCCTGATTCGGTGACGAGATAGTCGTTCTCGATCCGCATGCCGCACTGCAGGTCGGAGGCGTAGAGGGCCGGCTCGACCGCGATCACGTCGCCCACCGCGAGCGAGTCATCCCAATTCGGATTCAGGTGAGGCGTTTCGTGCACGTAGAGGCCGATGCCGTGGCCGAGATGGCTCGACCAACTGCCGATTGGGGCCTCAGCCAGCCACGCCTGCACTTCAGCATACAAGGCTCGGCAACTCGTCCCCGCAGTCGCCCGCTGTTCGACCAGTGACAACGCTCCACAGACATGCTGCCAGGCGGCGAGCTGATCGTCGGTCGGGCTGCCATCGACCGCCAAGGTGCGGGCGTTGTCGGCAAAATAGCCCCGGTAGGCCGGGCCGAGATCGAGGATGTAGAGTTCGCCCGCCCGGCAGGCCCGGTCCCGGGGCGGGCCGCCGCGGACGCCGCAGGCATAGTCGTTGCCGGTCCCGGTGAGCATTTCACCGCAGGCTTCAACGGCGACCGCCTGCAGCGTCGAGAACATCTCCAGTTCGCTGAGTCCGGGGCGGATGATCTCGCGAGCCCGCCGGTACATCTGCCCAGTGGCGGCAATCGCCCGCTTGATCAACGCGAGTTCATCCGGATCTTTTCGCCGCCGCAGCCGCAGCACTTCCGGTTCGATATCCACCAGTTCACTGTCGCCGCAGCAGCGGCGGACATGCGGGGGGCAGGACGAGAACTCGACGCCGATTCGTCGCGGGGGCGGCCCGGCAGCGAGCCAGTCGGCGAGCACGGCGGCGGCTGCCTCCCGTTGATCGAGCCGGAGGGTCGATCGCCATTTCGCCTCGTAGGTCCGCAGGTCGTCCACCGCTTCGGCGGTGACCGGCTTGTCGGGGCAGACCAGCAGGGCCCTGCCGTCAGCCCGCAACGCCGCGACGGGAGCGAAGCGGAAATCCCAGCGGTGGCCGGTGAAGTACTCGATCTGCTCAGCGGTGGTGAAGATGGCAAGATCGAGGCCGGCAGCGGCCAGCCAACGCACGAGTCGTTCCTGCCGGTGTCGGCAGGCGGTCGGGTCGAGCAGCACCGTTCCGTTCATGGCGAGCCGGCAATCGTTGGGAGGGACTGAAAGCCCGCATCCTATCGCCGCACGACCGTGTGGAAAACCGCCCGCGATGCACAGAGTTTCTGACGGCGCCGGGACCGGGGCGGGGCGACCAACTGGCCGTGGAACTCGACTCCATCGCCTTCGATTCGGTCGAGGAGCGGTTCCTCCATGATCGCTCCGGCTCCACCGGGGCCTGCGTCCCCGGGCATGTCGGTGCAGCACTGCAGGTCGGAGAACAACTCAGCGATCGCCTCGACGGACACGGTCCGGATTGGGCAATCCTCTGCCCCTACCCGGATCAGGTGGCGATCGGTCGCGGAACGCTGGCAGCGAGTTGACCGTCCCTTTGCGGCGGGAGCGGGGTGGGCGGGGGTGTCGGGCGGTGATGCTGGCATCGAAACTCTCCGCGGGCTTGGGTGGAGTCAGGCACTCGGGCCGCCGGTGCCGCCAGAAAGAGAGGTGCAGCCTCCGTGCCAAAACTGGCGAAAATCACCGGGGGCCTTGCGAGTGGCCTGTCCTCTTTCCCAAGCCTCCCAGCCTGACCCCGCCCATCACGCAGGCCCCGCGGCTTCTCTCCAGTCCGTACAGGTTGACGACCGCAGGCTGCGAGCGGTCTGAAAAATTTTCAAGAATTGCGGAGCCATCCGAGGTTCCGGGGCCGGCACGGCGGCACGCAGGGCCGCGGCGACCGTGCCGTCGACTTCTGAGAAAGCCGCCGCCGCGGGTGGTACCGAGTCAGTTGCGACTGAGATCGGCACCGGAGTCGCCCCGGGTCTTGCGGGTGCGGTCGGAGGCGGCCGCAGCCATTTCGTTATGCCGCAGCTGGTCGCGAAGTTCCGCGGCAAGTTCATAGTTTTCGCAACGGACCGCATCGGCAAGCTGCTCGTCGAGCGTGCGACCCACTTCGTAGCGACGACGGACGCTCTCCCGCATCTCCCGGAGTCGCGCCACCAGTTCGTCGGTCTCGAACTGGTCCTCGGCGTCGTAGCGGATGAACAGTTCGCGGAACTGTTCCAGGCCGCGATTGATTTCGGCGATCGCCATTTCGGGACCGTCATCGTCGAGGGTCGCCAGGGCTCCGGCCTGCACCCGGTGAAACAGCACGAAGGGCCGGTACTGCTCGTGCGACAGCGTCCACTCTTCGTCGGGGGAATGTTCCCGGACGAAATCCATGAAGGCGAGGCTGTGATCGGCGTCTTTCGCGGCCCGGCGATACTCCCGCAGCGACAACCAGCAGAGCCGCCGGTGGTAAAACTGGATGAACTCTCGGTCGGCCTCGGAGCACTGTTCCTGGGAGAGTTCAAAGCTTTCCCCTTCGCGGATCACCTCGCCGACGAGGTAGTCGAAATACGTCTCCGCTCCATGGGGCCGCAGGCCGTCGGGCCGCAGATCGGTTTCCATCTGCAGCAGTCCCATGTCGACCCGCATCTGGAGGAGTTCGCGGCCATTGCGGGCCTTGATGCGGCGGGCGTTGACCTCGCCGGGGGTGTAGTCCCACTTCTTCAAAATGCTGTCGATGTCTCGGGGCGATGGCATGGCGAGTCCTTCCGTCAGAAACCGGGCTGGCGGCCGAATCGTACCGCGGGGCAGATCTGGCGAGGCAGCGAACTGGAAGCAGATTCTCCCCCAAGTATAGCAGCGGGGCAAACGGCACCGGGGCGGCTGCGGGCTCATTCCCCCGCCCACCGGCGCCGCTGCTTGGTCTGGCTGCGGCGGCGTTTGGCGTCGAGCCGCCGCTGCCGGGCGGCCCGCGACGGGCTCGTCGCTCGCCGGACTTTTGGTGGCAGCACCGCTGCGGCGAGCAACGCCGACAGTTTCGCCTGGCAGTCGGCGATGTTCCGCTGCTGTTCCCGGAATCGCTGGCTGGTGATGACCAACTCGCCGAGGGCCGTGGTCCTGCTGCCGGCGAGCAGCCGCAGTCGGCGGGCGATCCCTGCGGGCAAAAAGTCGGCCTCGCTGAGCGTGAGCCGCAGTTCGACTTTGGTGTTGGTTTTGTTGACGTTCTGGCCGCCGGGCCCCTGGCTGCGGCTAAACTGCCATTTGAGCAGGCGGGCCGGAATGGTGATGCCGCCGACGCTGATCGATCTGTCCGGGGAGGCCATCGCTGGTCGTCGGGCTGATTGTGAGGAGTCGGCCGTCTGCGGGCCCGCGGCCGCTTGTGCGAACAGCACAAGGGTCTGCTCGCCCCCGCGTTGCTCTCCAAAAACACGCTCTTCAGGGACATGCCATGGTAGTGCATCGGTGGAACCGGCGGGTTGCAATCGTTGCAGCGGTGATGCTGCTGGTGACCCAGACGGCAGTGTCGGCCGCTGAAGGGCCAAACCGCGGACCAGGTCCCGGCTGGTCGCGGTCCGGCGAAGACTGGGCGGGCTTTCTCGGTCCCTCGGGCAATGGCCGCAGCAGTTTCACGGGAATCG
>CAZIQV010000074.1:0-7976 GCA_964541275.1 uncultured Chitinophagaceae bacterium
GCAGATGCCACCGAGCAACGTGCTCAGCGGGAAGCCGAGATCACCAAACTCGAAGGCGACCTCAGCGGCTCAAAGGCCGCCCGCGAGCAGGTTGTTGCCGCATTGCAGGGGGCGCTGGAGGAGAAAAATTCGGAACTGGCCGATCTCCGCAAGACGCGGGATGTCACGCTGACAACGCTCGAGCAGGAGGTCAGGACACTCGCCAAGGCCAAGGATGAGCGAGACGAGGCTGAGAAACGGGTGATCGCGTTGCGGGAGGAGGTCACGGGCCTTCAGGAAAAACTGCAGGGCATGGTCAACCGGGGAGCCGAACTGGCCGCAAAGTTGCATCAGACCGAGTCGGAACTGGCGATGGCCAGCGGGCGGAAAAAGCAACTGGAGGAGCAGGTCACCCAGGCTCGGCAGATGCTCGCCCAGAATGGCCTGTCGCTGACGCGTCCGCGAAGCATCATTCCGAAAGTTACCGGGAGGGTGACGGCCGTGAGCGACACGCTGGTCGAGGTCTCGATCGGGAGCGACGACGGCCTGCGACCCGGACACGAACTTGAGGTTTCCCGGGACGACCAGTACATCGGCCGGCTGCGGGTGGTGAGCGTTGAACCCGACCGGGCCGTGGTGCGGATTCTCAAAGACTATGCCCGCGGGATCGTGCAGCGGAACGACCGCGTAGCGACCCGCATCGCACTTGACAGTTAAGCGGCGGGAATCTGGAAATGAATTCCAGCACGCTCGCTGTCGCACGACAGGAAATGATGATGGCAGAAAGCAGCGATGATCAGGGCCGCGGATCGCCGCCGATGGACAACTACACGGCGATGCTCCTGCTGTCTTTTGTCGCGATTGCCATCGGCTGCCTGATCCTCGGCTTTGATCTCTGGGTGAGGAAACTGCCTTTATCCCCGCCCTAGCCCGCGGGGCCGGCCGGAGTCGTTCTCGGACTTGGGGCGTCTCTGAGAGATCGGCCGGGGTCGATCCCCCGCACGCACCGCGATGAGCTGGTCACCGAGCCCGGATGCCGTTGCGACCGCGAGCCCAGCGGGATCAGTTGCCGAAAAAGTCAAAGGGCTCGTCAGCTTTCTTCTCAGGCGGCGGCTCTCCAGCGGTGTCGTCCGCTTCATCTTGGCCTGGCGGGGAGTTCCCGCCGGCTTTTCCTTGGGCTGCATCGCTGCCTGCTGCCTCCCCGCCGACAACGCGTCTCGCCGTGAGGGAGACGAGCAGGCCGCGGGGCGAAGCGAGAACCAATCGTCGCGAGGCCCGATTGGTGACTGGAACGGTGAAGGGGCCGGGGGCCAGAAATGCTTCCGCGGTGCCATTTGCGAGGTTCAGGCCGGTGAGGATGTTCTTGCGGTCGAGGCACCACACCCGGTCGCCGACGACGGCGAGGAGGTCGCCGCGAACCTGCGCCCGCCAGCTGCGGCGGCCGGAATCGACGGCATGGGCGGCGATGCCTTCCGCGCCGAGGGAGACGATCAGCCGGTCTCCGGCCAAGAGCATCTGGGGTCGGTTCGCATTCGGAGAGACCGCCGTTTCCAGCAGGCTTCTCCAGACGATTCGGAGGCCGCCCGGCGTGTCGTCAAGCCGGATCAGCTCGCCGGAAGCGGTCGTGGTGAACACCGTTTGGTCCTGCACGATTACCGGACCACCCGCCGGCTGCTGCAGCTCGAATTCGTTCCGCACCCAGGAGGTTTTGGCCGGCTCGATCGCCACCAGATGGCCGTTGCGGGTGCACCAGACGACACCGCCGACGAAGGGAGCAGGCTGCTGCTCGATCAGGCCGCGGGCGTTGATTTCAATCGGGCTGAGGTTGACGAGTTGTCGCCTCTCGCCGCTGGCGGCCACGTCGGGATCGTCGTTGGCGGTCCCGGCGGGCGGTTGGCGAAACGGGTTGACCGGCAGCCGCAGCATCACCCTGGTTCGCAGCGGGACGTAGACCCAGTTGCCGACCGGCAGGCTGCCCGCCGCTGGCGGCGCCGAGAGCCGTCGCCGCCAGAAGATCGATCCGTTGCGGGCATCGAGCCCGACGACGTCCATGTCGCGGTTGACGACGACGAGGTCGCGGCCCAGGCCGACCGGCTGGAGATCCGCCAGGGGCAGCCCGAGGCTTGTCGACCACAGCAGGTGTCCGGCCGCGGGGCCTTGAGGCTGCGGGTCGCTCGTCACCGCTTGCACCGCATGCACGTTCCCGTCGCCCGATTGGGCCACGACCAGTGAGCTGCCGACGTCGACCCGATCGAGCCGGTAGCCGTCCGAGTCGAAGGGGAGTTGCACGATCCATTCCCGCGACAGTCCAGCCCGTTCGGCGGCAAACCGATCGGCAGGTGTGTTGAGAAGACATTCGCCGCGGGCCAGCGGAATGGTGGCGGCCATCGCCAGCAGCACGAAGAGGACCGCCAGGCGAAGGGTGATCTCGCGATCGGTAAGTCGGTTCATGGCAAAATTCTTCCGGAAGATGAAAACCCTGCGCACTATCGGGGTGGGTCTGTCGGTCTCGCGGAGCGAGCGATTCTGCGGCGGCCGCCCCGGTGCTTCCACGACGACCCCTGCCAGACCCGCCCAGCTCTGCCGCAGGCCGTTTCAAAAACCTCCCTCGCCGGCCCTCGCCCCCTTTGGGTCTGCGGGCGGACAGGGGCCCGGCGGGTCGCTTCCCGCAAACGCCGCGGTGTTGCCGGGTTGCCGACCGCCGCAGCCTGGCGGCGGCAGGCAACAGATCCGACGATTTCAGGCTAATTCGCGAAAACCGCCAGGCAACCTTCGGGCTGCGGCCAGCCCCCCTGCGGAGCCGCCCACGGCTGATAGAATGGAAGTTCCCTGAAAAGTTCCTGGCGGCCGAAGGGTGTCGCCACCGACCCCGTCGACTGGTGATGCCGAAGGTTTCCCAATCCGCCGACCCGCCCGCCGATCCGCTTGCGGCCCTGCTGGGGTACCTCAATTTTTCGTCCGGGGCGGTCGATCCCGCCGCCTGGCAGGCGGCCAATGCCCTGTTCGCCAGATTTGAGCCGAGCGATCCTGACGGCGGGGTCGTCGAGGCCGCCGACACCGCATCGCGGGTGGGAACTGTCCTGCGGGAGTCGCTCGCGACGCTCGGCGGCACCGACCCCGCGTTTCGCGACGGTCAGCAGGCGGCGGCGGTCATCGGCCTCGTCTTCGACCGGCTGTTGCCGGCGTACCGGCAGTACCACCGGGATCTGCTCGAGCACCAGCCTCCGGGGGCCCTGGAGCGGCCGTTTTTCGTCATGGCGGCCGCCCAGGCGGTGCTTGCCACCGGCGGCCCCTGGGAAGAGGACGAGCCGCAGCTTGTCGACCGGGCGATCTCGCGGCTCAACGACTACCTCGGCTGGCGGCCGGTGGCGGTCCTCGAAAACGGTCAGCTCTCGGAGCCGTATCCGCACGAGCGGGTGCGGCCGCTGCCGCTGTATGTCGCCGGGGCGGGAACGGCCCACGGCCGGTTTGCACGGCTGATCGACCGCGCCGTCGCGATCCTTTCCGAGGCCCCGACCGACCTGCTGCGGCAGGCCGACTTCGCCCCCGACCTGCTGGCCGAATTGTCGATCGATCCTCGGGCGTTCGATTTTCTCCATCCGGCGGCAAGCCGGCCGAACTATCTGTTCGGCCTCTGGGACCCCTCGTTGATCGACGAGGCGGGCTGCTACCGGCGGCTGGTGATCCAGCAGGCGACCCTGGAGGGCATCGAGTCGTGGCCGGAGGCTCATGGTTCCGAGATCGATCCTGCCGAGTTGCGGGAAGAGTCGGCCGCTGTGCTCGCCGGCGTGATCCTGATGGCCTCGGGCCTCTCGGGCCGCGGCCCCGGGTCGCCGCAGGCCGGCCTGCCGCTGGCCGAATTGCTGCCGCGGATCGCCAATTATCGCGACAGCTTTTACCGGTGGCTGATGACCCGGCTGCCGGCAGGCCACCGCCGCCGGCTGGAAGCCGAGGCGGCCAGCCTGCGGCAGCCTTTCGGCGGCGTCCGGCGGCACATCAATATGCTGCTCGCCGCCCGCCGGGCCCGGCAGGTCGAGAGCGTCACCCTCGCCTCGGTCCTCGCCCGGCTGGGGCGATCGGAGGCAGCCGAGCGGCTCGCCGGCCTGGTGCCGGCAGCCAGCGCCCGGACGCTCGCCCGGATCACCAGCCGGATCGTGACAGCGCAGCGGGCGGTTCGTCGTGAACAGCCCGACAGTCTCGTCGCGGCGATCGCCAGCCTCGACGAGGCCCGCGAATTGCTGCTGCGGGGAATCGGCTGCGGGGCCCTGGTCGATCCCTGGAACATCCTCGGGCTTGCCGGGCAGTTCCCGCTTCATGAACCCGGAGGCGAGTCGCTCCCCGACCCGCGGGTCGACGATCTCGTCGGCAGCGTCAGCAATCTCCTCGAAGGCTGCTGCACCGTCTGGCAGCGGGCCCGGCTCGAGGCCGACCCGGTCCTCGCCGACCGCGCCGGCCAAACGGTTGAGCACCTCGCCGCCTGGTGGGATCAATTCGCCACGTCGAGCGTTTCCGGGGTGCCCCGGCTCTCCGGCCACGAACTGCTCCAGTCGGCCCGCGAGGTGATCGCGGTGCTGGAGGAACGGCGGGCGACAGCCCCGGCGCCGCTCGCCCCCGGTTTCTGGCGGGAGGCCGTCGCCCGCTTTTCCTCCGCCCGCACCCACGCCGCCGCCGCCGAGGCTCTGCTGCGGGAGCGAGACCTCGACGCCGCCATGGGGCTTTTGATTCATTGGGCTTCGCTGCTGGAAGGGGACGAGATCGAACAATCCGGCCCGTCCTGGCTGCTGGCGTCGCACCGCTGGCTGCGGGCGGCTGTCACCGATCTGAGCGAGGCCGGCCGCAACCGGGTCCGCCGCTTTCTCGACCTGATCGAAGCCAACACCACCGGCGTTGACGAGGTGATTGAACTGGCGGCCGCCGGCCAGGAGTCGGCGATCCGCAACGAGCAGGATTTCTCGCTGCCGGATGACGCCGACGACGAGCAGCTTTCAGCTGACGAGAGCGTCGCCTCGGCGTACGAGTCGATGGTCTGGCAGGACTCGGCCGACGACGGGACCGACGGCGGCATGCTCGACGTCGATCTGCCCGGCGGCAACGGGCATCCGGTGGTCGCGGTGGAGGAGGCGGCCGACTTTCTCACCGGCGTCATCGTGATGCTGCGACAAGTGGTGACCACCGGCTGCCTCGACGCCGCCGCCGGGCGGATCGAGCCGCTGACCGCGGAAACAGATTCCCTCGTCGGCTGGCGGCAGACCCTGCGCCGGCTCCGCAAGGCGATGATCAAGGCTGCCGGCCAAATCGTTGCCCGCGACCAGAAACCGTCTCCCGGCATGTCGCCGACGGAGTTCGACCGCCTCCGCTGGCAGCGAGACGCGGCTGCCGAAAGGCTGATCGAGGCGGCCCTGCAGACCGGCGAAACGATCTGGATGCTGTCGGCCCGACTGGCGCTTGCCCGCGGGCTGGTCCGGCGATCGCCGCGGTCTCCGGCAGCGCCGCGTGGTGGCCGCCGCAGCGGCAAGCCGGCAGTCGGTCGGCTGCTTGCGGCGATTATCGTCGACGACCAGCAGACCATTGACGACCAACTCGACCGGATCAGCCGGCACCTGCGGGGCAAACCGGTGCTCTACGTGCCCCTGTCCCGGGGCGGCCGGCCCGATCGAATCGTGGCGGCCCGCACGCGGGAACGGCTGCTGGAACGGCTCGTCAGCCTGTTGCCTCGGCGCGGGAGAGTGGAAGAGACGATCAGGCTCGTCCGGCTCGCCAAGGGGCTCGAAAGCCGGCGTCCCCGTGGCGCTGCCAGCGTGAGCGAGTTCGACCGGGTGTTTGAGGCTGCGACCACGGCGCTCGTCGGCCGCATCGTCGCCAGCGCCCCGGTGGCCGGTCCGGGCGAGGAGAATCCGCCAGAGTCACTGGTCACCCAGCGGATTCTCGACGGGCTGGCAATCCTGGTGCCGCAGCTGCTGGAGACCTGGACGACGCATGCCCGCCAGCTGCGGCTCTCGGTGCTGGAGCGGGTCCGCGACGACAAGGCCTTCGCTCCGGTGCAGGAGTTCATCGAACGCTACGGTTCGGGGCTATTCACCCAGCACCTGCTCACGCCGCCGTCGCTCCGGGGAATCCTCCGCAGCGGTGTCCGACCGTTCCTGGAGCAACTCGTCGAGCAGGAGCACAACGAGCCCAGTTGGCGGTCGGCATCCGAGGCCGCAGCGGGCGGACCCGGCGGCAGTCATCCCGAGCGGCTGATCGAGGCCCTGGCAACTGGCCAACTGCCGCTGAAGCAGGCGGCCAGCCGGCTGCGGCTGGTGCTTGAAAGCGTTGCGGAAAACCACTCGGAATACCGGGACTGGAATTCGACCACCACGCAGTCGGACCGCGGCGAGTGTCTGCACATGCTGCTGGAGTTTCTGCGCATCAAGGCGGAGTATGAGCGGATTGTCTGGACGCTGCGGCCGGTAAGCATGGCCCATCGCGTGCTGGTTCGCTGCGGGGCCAATGCCGCGGCGGAGGCCTGGCGACAGCGGATGCAGGACGAGACGGCCGCGGCAGCCGACGGGCTGATCGCGCGGCTCGCCGCCGTGCAGCAGGCGACCGGGGTGCGGCTTGCCAGCGTCGCTGATCGCGTCCGGCGGCCGTTCACCGCCATGCTGGAACTCGACGAACTCGACTCCCTCGTCGAGCCCGCGGTCGCGGAACTGCTCACCGGCTGCCCGCCGGGGGCGGGGCAACGGCTCGAGAACCGGGCCGAGGGCTTTTTGGGCACGGCGAGCGGCTCGGGCGTCGAGGTTCCCGACTGGCTTGAACAGCTCAGTACCAGCGTCGACCGGGCGGTTGAAGAAGCGGAAGTGGGCGGCTCCGAGGCGGCGGGCGGCCGGCCGCTGCTGCCGGCTGGGCTGGCCGACTCTCTGAGTTGGAGCCAGCTGCCCTGGAACATGCTGCTGACGGCGGTGTCGCCGCGGAAGGGGCGGGCCTGATGGAACCGCAGACCGACGCCGGCACAGCTGCGGCCCGGGTCGGGTCGCTGGCCGTCTGGCTGGCCGGACGGCTCGACCACGAGCGGTACCAGCCGTTGGCAGAACGGCTGGCCTGGGAGGTTTCGGAGCCCGCGGGCCGACCGCCGACCCTCCTTGTCTACGAGCCGGCCGCAGGCATTACGATTGGCCGGCTTGGCTCGCGGACCGATATCGAACTGCCGCCGGAAGAGCTCGCCGCCCGCGGGATTCCCTTGCGGTTTGTCGGCCGGGGCGGCGGGGCGGTCCCCCACGCGTCCGGGCAGGTCGGGATTGCCCTGTTCGCCCCCTTGGCCGGGCTTGGCCTCGGGCCATTTGAGATCGGCGGGCTCGTCGAACGGTTTGAGGCGGGTCTCGAGGCGGCGGTGCGACAGCTGCGGTGCACGGCCGCCCGCGACTCGCGGTATCCCGGCATCTTTGGCCGCAGCGGTCTGCTGGCGGCAGTCAGCCTGGCGGTGCGGCGGGGCATCGTCTGGCACGGCGGATTTCTCAATGTCTGCCCCGACCTCAGCCTCGCCCGCCGGGTGCGAACGGTGCCGGTCGCAGCCGGCGTCCCCGTGCGTACGATGGGGTCGGTGGAGGCTGACCTCCGCCGCCGGGTGCGGCTGCAGGATGCCCGCACTGCCATCGTCCGGTCGCTGGCCGACGCCTTCGGCTGCGGAGACGTCTCGATCCAGTCGGGGCTTCCGCTGCCGGCGGTCGGCCGCCGGCGGTCGATCCGCGAACACCTACCCGCCTGAGGTGCCCCCCGTGTCGAATGACTCAATGAGCAATGCCGAATTGTTTCCGATTCTCAACGAAACCGGGGCCGAGGCGGCCGGCTGCGGTGCTCCCCCCGCCGCGTTGCCGCCGGCGTCGCGACGGCTGCCCCCCTGGCTGCGGCAGAATCTCGGCGCCGGTGGCGGCCATGGCGAGACCGCCGGGCTGATCGCCGAGCTTGACCTCGAGACCGTCTGCTCGTCGGCAAAGTGCCCCAACCGGCTGGAGTGCTGG
>CAZIQV010000075.1:0-7966 GCA_964541275.1 uncultured Chitinophagaceae bacterium
GGAAATCGTCCGGCTGGCCGACCACTCCGGCGAGGCTGGTGCCGATCCATTCTCGTATTGCCGAGAAATCCTGCTGCGTTGCCCCGCGGTCAATCCGGCCCTGTTTCCTGCTGGTCCCCGCGAGCCCTCCGGCCGGGCCGCCGTGGTGCAGTACGGAGTGGTCGGTATCGCCCTCGAGCGACTGCCGGCCGCTGTCGCCGACGAGATCCGCCGCGGCGAGACGCCGCTCGGCAGGATCCTGATCGCGGCCGGATTGCATCGTGAGGTCCGCGAGGTCCGGCTGCTTGAGTTGCAGCCCGGGCCGCATCTCGCCGGCCTGTTCGGTGGCGGTCCGGAGAACCGGGTGCCGACGACCTACGGCCGGGTGGCGACGATCGACGTCGCCGGGACTCCGGTCCTGAGGCTGTTGGAGGTGGTTGGCGTGCCGGCGTCAACGAGGCGGCGGTGAGGGCGGGCGGCGGGCAGGCGAGCCTGCTGCCCACCGGCATCTTCGGGGAATGCGGGGCAACCGCGGTTTTTTGAAACAGCGTGGAATGGGCCCTCCTGCTGATATTGACTCCCTGCGTAAAATCTTCCTAGAGTCCGGTGTCTGGCAAGGATGGCAGGCAGGGCAAGGATTGCGGCCGCAGCGGCTGCGTCCCATCTGTCGGGCCATCGCTGGAAGAATCATCCTGGGTGAAATTTTCCGAGAAGGAACTCGGGGAAGCCTGGGGCCGTCCGGCAGCCGAGGGGCCGGGCGGTAATGCGATCGGACCGCCGATCGTCGGCAATGAGGAGGCCTAGGCTCTGGAAGCTGCGTCAGGGTTGACCAGCGGTCGCCGGAGTCGTTTTGACTAGCTGTGCCACGGCTAGGGAGAGGGTGGTGAGCAGATGCAGAAAACCGTGTATACGACTGGTGAAGCTGCGAAGATTTGCAAGGTCAGCCAGCAGACGATCATTCGTTGCTTCGATTCAGGGCAGTTGAAGGGATTCCGGGTGCCTGGCAGCCGTTTTCGGCGGATTCCGCGAGATCAGCTGTTTCTGTTCATGCGGGACAACGGCATTCCGACCGATGCCCTTGAAAGCGGCCGCCGGAAGATCCTCGTGGTCGACGACGACCAGGATCTTGTCGAACTGATCACCGACGTGCTTGAACGGGACGGCCGGTTCGAGACACGCAGCGTCAACAACGGGTTCGATGCCGGCATGCTCGTCAAGGAATACCGGCCCGATCTGATCGTGCTCGATGTCATGCTGCCTGACATCAACGGCAAGGAGGTCTGCCAGCGGGTCCGGAGCGACTCGACCATGGACGAGGTGCGGATCATCTGCATCTCGGGCATGTGCGAGCCCGACAAGATCGAGGATCTCAAGGCGTCCGGTGCCAACGAGTTCCTGCAGAAGCCCTTTGAGGCCGAGGTGCTGGTCGACAGGATCTGCACCCTGCTCGACATCGAGACGGTTCCGGCCGCTTCGTGACATGGATTCGGCCGCGGCCTGGCTGCTGCTGCGATTGCCGTCCGGCCGGCAGGTCTCACTTCCGGTCCCGCGCCAGGCCTGCCTCGGCCTGGCGCGGGCCGTGACGTTCTTGGCGGGCCGACTGGCCGGCCCTCGGGAAGGGGCTGTTGCAGAGAGCTGGCCGGAAGTCTGCTGGCGGCATGCCGCCGGGTCCCCCGCGGTAGCTGGCTGGCTGCTCCTTGCCGCCGGCCGCAGTGACGACGGGGCGGTTACCGGTTCAAGCCGGTCAGACATCGATGCTGGTGCGATCGGCCGCTGGCTTGCCGCGCTCCACGACGACCTGCTGCTGCCCGGCGGACGACCTGGCCGGGATCGTGCGGTCCCCGCGCCGGTGCCGACGGAAATCTGGCAGGAGCTCATTGGCGACGACTGGCCGTCGCCGGAGACCTTTGCCGGTTCGCCTCCTCCGGAGGCGGTTTGGGCATTCCTTCATGCAGTCGATCGCCGGGCCGCAGCGTGGCGGGCGGCACCGGCTGCGGTCGCCGACCCGCTGCCGCCGCAGACGCCCGATCCAGCGGCGGTGCTGCTTGACGAAGCCGTTGCTGCCGCCGTGGCGGTCGCGGGCCTCGCCGCCAATTTTTCTGCCCGCGTGACCGCGGCCCGGCTCGATGCCATCGGTGAGCTCGCCTATGGCGCGGGACATGAGATCAACAACCCGCTGGCCAACATCGCGGCCCGGGCTCAGGCGCTTCTGCCCGACGAGTCCGAACCGGAACGCCGTCGCCGGCTGGCGACGATCGTCGACCAGGCCTTCCGAGCCCGCGATATGATCGGCGGGCTGATGATCTTTGCCCGCCCTCCCCGGCCGGAGCCGACGGAGGTGTCAGTCGTCGCCGCCGTGGCCGCAGTTGTCGCGTCGGTCGGGGCCGTCGCCGAGAAACGCGGTGTCCGGCTGAGCAGCGGTTCGCTCAGGCCGCTCACGATCTGGGCCGACCGCAGCCAGGTGGAAGAGGCGGTCCGGGCGGTCGTTCTCAACGCGATTGAGGCGATCGCCGGCGGCGGTACCGTCGGCATTGAGTCCCAGCTTGACCGGCAGGCTGAAGGATCGAGATGCCGGCTCGTGGTCTCTGACAACGGCGAAGGGATGAATCGGGAAACGGCCGAACGGATTTTCGATCCGTTTTTCAGCGGCCGTGAGGCTGGCCGCGGAGTCGGGCTCGGGCTCTCCAAAGCGATGCGGCTGATCGACGCCAACGGTGGCAGCATTGCCGTCGCGTCGCGTCCCCGGCAGGGAACAACCGTTTCGATGTGGCTGCCGCTATCGCCAGTCGGCCGGTAAAGGCAGCCCATCTTTTCCAGCTTCCGGAGGGGACCTGGTCGGCTGCGGCAATAACGTCACGGCCGGCTTGGAAGAGGTCGTCCCCTGCGCTTGTTCGCACTTGCCGGTGATCGCCTGAGTTCTCTATCCTCCGCGGATCACGATGCCCAGCAGGGCTGATTGAAGGATCGATCAGCAGCAGTGAACTCCACACGCAACAGCAGCATGGATGCCTCTCCGATCTTTTCCCGGTGTTCTGAGTCGACGGCTCCCAACCCGGCTTGTCGCCATCAGGTTGCAACCGCCGAGGCGGGACGGTCCCGCGTCGCCCCGTGGACGGTGGGCGAAACGACAGTGAGGGCTGGTGATTGCCGCCGGACGGTGGCGTTGGTCGAACTCGCTGTCAGCCAGACGGTCGACTGGTTCCTCGGTCGGCAGCATGACGACGGGCACTGGCGCGGGCCGCTGGAGGGAGACACGATTCTGGAGAGCGAGTATGTGCTGATTCGCGCCTGGGCAGACCGGCTTGATGACGACGACGCTGCCGGCTGCGGCCGGCGGATCCTGCGGGAGCAACTGCCGGCGGGAGGGTGGGCGATCTTCCCCGGCGGTGAAGCCGACCCGAGCGCCAGCGTGAAGGCCTATCTCGCTTTGAAGATTCTCGGGCATGACCCCGACTCCGAACCACTCCGGCGAGCCCGCCGGGCGATCGCCGCCGCCGGCGGCCCCTGGGCTGTAAACAGCTTCACCCGGTTCTACCTCGCCTTGTTGGGGCAGATCTCGTACGCCGCCTGCCCCGCCGTGCCGCCGGAGATGATCCTGTTGCCAGACTGGTTTCCCGTGAGTCTGCACCGGGTGTCGGCCTGGTCGCGAACGATGATCGTGCCGCTCTCGTTGATCTGGGCTTTCAAGCCGGTGCGGACGCTGCCGCCTGAGCAGGGCATCGGCGAACTCTACGGGGATCGGTCCGCCGCCGGCCGGGTGCCGCCGATCGGCGGGGCTGACGGCTGGTCGAAATTCTTCCGCGGGCTTGACCGCTGCCTGAAACTGACCGACGCCCTCGGCGTGCGGCCGCTCCGCCGCCGGGCTGTGGCGGCCTGCCGCCGCTGGATGCTCGCCCGGTTCACCGGGAGCGACGGACTCGGCGCGATCTTCCCGCCGATCGTCTGGAGCATCGTCGCGCTCCGCGCCCTCGGCTGTGCTGACGACTCGCCCGAGGTGGCAGAATGCTGGAAACAATTGGCCGGTCTGGTCGAACGTCCGGGCGACGGCACCACCCGCATCGAGCCCTGTCGGTCCCCGGTTTGGGATACCGCGATCGCGGTCCGGGGGCTTGCCGACGCCCAGCTTGCGGCGCGGCAACCGCTGCCGGGTCAGGTGGTCTCCGGCATGGCCGAGGCGGTCGACTGGTTGCTGGCGCGGGAGGTGCGGGTTGCCGGCGACTGGGCCCGCCGCGTCACGGCCGAACCCTCAGGCTGGTGTTTCGAGTATGCCAACCGGCACTACCCCGATGTCGACGACACGGCGATGGTGCTGATCGGACTGTCAGCCTGGCGGCGATCACTGCCGACCGGTCGTCAGCCGGCTGAACGCCGTCGACTCGCCCGGATCGAGCAGGCATCCCGCCGGGCCCGGCAGTGGCTGGCCGCGATGCAGAACACCGACGGCGGCTGGGGGGCGTTCGACCGAGACAACAACTGCGAACTGCTCTGCAAGGTGCCTTTCGCCGATCACAATGCGATGATCGATCCGAGTTCTCCCGACCTCGCCGGGCGGGTGCTCGAAGCGCTCGGCGGCGTTGGCCTCACGACCGGAGACCGTTCGGTCGATCGCGGCGTCCGCTACCTGCGAGACAGCCAGGAACCCGACGGCAGCTGGTTTGGCCGCTGGGGGGTGAATTACATCTATGGAACCTGGCAGGCGATCGAGGGCCTTCGCGGTGTCGGGCTGGCCGCCGATGACCCGGCGGTGGCCGCCGGGGTGCGGTGGCTCGAGTCGCGGCAGCAGGCCGACGGCGGCTGGGGGGAGACGCCGGCCAGCTACGCCGATCGGTCGCTGGCAGGCATCGGCGAGCCGACCCCCTCGCAGACCGCCTGGGCGGTGGCCGGGCTGATTGCCGCCGGTCGGCAGGAATCGCGGGCTGCCCGTCGCGGTGTGCAGTGGCTCATCACCCACCAGCGTGCCGACGGCGACTGGGACGAGACGGCCTTCACCGGCACCGGATTCCCCAAAGTGTTCTATCTCAGGTACCACTTTTACCGGGTTTCCTTTCCGTTGATCACGCTGGCTCGCTGGCAGCGGGCGGTCGCCGTCGGCCGCCACGTCGGCGAGCCGGACGCGGCCGCCGCAGATGTGAGCCTTGAGGAGTTGGTGGCATGAGTGTTCCGGTGGGCCAGATGATGGC
Source organism: uncultured Chitinophagaceae bacterium (assembly GCA_964541275.1). Taxonomy (GTDB): domain Bacteria; phylum Planctomycetota; class Planctomycetia; order Pirellulales; family UBA1268; genus UBA1268. The sequence continues at coordinate 5,160 of CAZIQV010000075.1, forward strand.
GGTGCTGCGGCACGTGGCAATCCAGCGGCTGCGGGGCAACCGGCGGTATCCGCTCGTGTTGATGCTTGAGCCGCTGTTTCGCTGCAATCTCGCCTGCGCTGGCTGCGGCAAGATTCAGCATCCGGCAGACGTCCTGCGGCAGAATCTGTCGCCGGTAGAGTGTTTTCGGGCGGTCGATGAGTGCGGTGCGCCGATCGTGGCCATCCCCGGCGGGGAGCCCCTGCTCCACCCGCAGATCGACGAGATCATCGCCGGCATCGTTGCCCGCAAGAAGTATCTCTACGTCTGTACCAACGCGATCAAACTCGAGGAGATGCTGCCGCAGTTGACGCCTTCAAAGTATCTGGCGTTTTCGGTGCATCTCGACGGGCTGCAGCGGGAGCACGACGCCTCCGTCTGCCGCGAGGGCGTTCATGCCGCGGCGGTGGCGGCCATCAAAGCCGCCCGCAGGGCCGGCTTTCGGGTGACCACCAACTCGACGTTGTTCGCCGATGCCGACCCTGACCGCTGCCGGCAGTTCTTCGACGAGGTGATGGATCTCGGTGTCGAAGGAATGATGGTCTCGCCCGGCTATTCCTACGAGAAGGCGCCCGATCAAGAAAATTTTCTCTCCCGGGAGCGGAGCCAGGGGCTGTTCCGAGCGATTTTTCGCAGGGCTGGCCGGCGGTGGCGATTCAACCAGTCGCCGGTCTTTCTCGAGTTCTTGAAAGGCCGTTGGGACCTCGAGTGTCGCCCCTGGGGCACGCCGTCGTACAGTCTGTTCGGCTGGCAGAAGCCCTGTTATCTCCTCGACGACGGGTATGCGAGCAGCTTCCGGGAACTGATGGAGACGACCGACTGGTCCGGTTACGGCCGCGCGAGTGGAAACCCCAAATGCCAGCAGTGCATGGCCCACTGCGGCTATGAGCCGGCGGCCGTCGAGGCGACCTTTGGGTCGTGGCAGGGCCTCTGGCGGACGGCGCGGCTGATGCTCTTCGGCCCGCCTGACCAGCCTGTGGAGCAGCCGGCTTTGCAGGGCGGCCGACAGCCGCGGCTGCCGGTTCTCCCGGTGATTGACCAGGCGGCGGCCGAGCGGGTGGCCTGAGTCAGCGAGCCAGCAGCCGCCTGGCTTCGATGGCGGCTCCCCGAGCACCGGCCGTGTCGCCGCTGGGCATGATGGCGATCGGGATCTCTGCCTGTTCTTCCCGCTGTTCCGGCATGCCGGCCCGGATTTCGTCGAGAAACCATTGCTGGAACGCGGCGTCGGTCTCGATCGCGCCGCCCCCGACGACAACCGCGTCGGGATCGAACACGTTGATCAGCTGATCGAAAAACAGCCCGAGGCCGCGGGCCTGCACCTGAAAGATTGCCCGGCACATCGGGTCTCCGGTGGCCGCAAGTCCTCGAACCCGCACCGCCGCCGCCGCCGGCTCCAGCCCGGCCAGTTCGTGCCCGGGATGCCTGGCGAGAAAATGCGGCAGCAGGTTCCGGCGGATCGCCGTTAGCGAGCAGAGCGACTCAAGGTCGCCGACGCGGCCGCAGTTGCAGCGGGCCGTCAGCCCGTCGAGTTCGGGGAGTTGTTCGAGCAGGATCGCCGTGGGCAGGAGCACGTGGCCCAACTCTCCGCCGAAGCCGCGGCTGCCGGCGACGACCTGCCCGCGATGGATGATCCCGCCGCCGAGCCCGGTGCCGATGATTGCCGCCACCGTGGTCCGGTCGGGGGCGTCGCCAAAAAGAACGGCGTGGCCCCAGACTGCGGCGGCGTTGCCGTCGTTGAGGTAGTGGACCGGGACGCCGAGCAGCGTTTCGAGCCCGCCGCGAATATCGAAGCCGGCCCAATCGGCGTGGACAAAATTGGTCGAGCCCCGCTGGCTGAGGACGCCGTCGGCGGTGGCTGGTCCCGGCGTGTCGAGGCCAACCGCGACCACGTCGCTGCGATTCGCCCCGACGCGGGTGACTGCCAGATCGAGTCCGGCGGCGATCTGCCGGAGACAGATCTCGGGGCCTTCGACGCTTCTGGCCGGATGCTCGCAGAGTTCGTCGATGAGAAAGTGGCCTGCCTGATCAAGCAGGGTCACGTTGACGGCGGTGCCGCCAAGGTCGATGCCGGCGACGAGGTGTTGGCAGCTGCCGACCGCGGAGGACTCGGACATCAAATGAAACCCCAAGGGATCAGGAGGAAAGGCCCGCAACGGCGAGGTCGCAACGACTCTCGGGGGGACGGCGGGTCGGTGAAGCAGCCGACCGCCGCCGGCCGCGAACAACGCAGGGGCTGATGCCGCCTGATCCTCGGCCGCGGCTCCAGGTGACCAACTGCTTGCGAAAGCCAACTGCTTGCGAAAGACTGCTGCGGGTTGCCGCCACGGAGGCCCGGAGCCGTCGGAAATTTTCATCCCGCGGCCCGGGCAGGTCTGCTCGTCCCGCTGATCTGCTCGTCGGAAACCCGGTCGGGATCGGCATGCCGCTCACTCGGCCTCGAGCAGTTCGCGCCGGACCCGGCCGATGATCGCCCGCAGCCCCCGGCTTCGCAGCATGCCGAGCACCTCGGTCAGCCCGATGCGATCAAGCAGGTCCTCGCCAAGGTCGGCCGCCTCGGCCTGCGGCCGCCCGGCAACCGCTTCGGCGAGGACCGCGACAAATCCCTTGACGGTCGGGGCCTCTTCGGCGACCTCGGCGACGAGAGCCATCTGGCCGTCGGCGACCTCAGGCCAGAGGAACACGGCTGTCTGACACTCGTGAACCCGGCGGTCCTCCTGCCGCTTGCGGGCCGCATACTCCGCGGAGAGCGGCGGCAGCCTGCTAGCAAAGTCGAGGAGCAATTCGAGCTT
>CAZIQV010000076.1:0-7904 GCA_964541275.1 uncultured Chitinophagaceae bacterium
GGCCAAAGCAGCTCGCTCTCGGGCCAACGGTAGCCTTTTCAGACAGAACCTAGCTGGCTGTGAAAAAAGCCGGCCAGGGTCCCTGCCGGTGGATGCAGGCGACAGCAAGCATTTGAGGCAACAACCGAACACGCTGCAAGCATTTCGGGAGTGGCGATTGCCGCATCCTGAGGTGGCCGACGCTCTCCACGATCGGCTATGGCCGATCACGGCCGAACGTGCCGGCGGCTCCTGTCTCCAACCGGTGCCGCAGGTCGATTACTTCATTGGTCAACTGGTCGATGTGCCACTGCATCTCGTCGATCAACGACGGCACATAGCTGGGACGCCGGAGCAGTTCCAACCGGACCTCCGCCATCGCCAAAGCTGCCTCCAGCCGCGCGATATTGATCGCGGTGACGGCAGCGACCTTGGCGTCGCTCGCTGTCCGCATATTCGCCTTGCGGGCCGCTACCAGCTCAGATTTTGCGTTGGCCACGGCGACCTCTGCAGCCGCAAGGTTGGTCTGCTTGACCGTCGTCCGCGGACGGTTCCGGGCGATCTCGACCTGCCGTCGCGTCAGTTTGACGTGGCGGGTAAGCCTGGCAACCTCTTGCGGCCCCACCGCGTCGGGGCTGAGTTGATTGGCCCGTTGTGCCCGCTTCAGGGTCAATTCAGCCAGCCGCAGCCGGTTCTCCGCATACCGAATCTGCAACTCTGCCGGACTGAGTTCGGAGAGAAGCTCGGTTGTCCCGGCGGTCACCGGCTCCGCCGCACCAGCCGCTCCGCCAGGCAGGCTGGCAGCGAGCCCCAGCAGGATCAGCCAAGCGGGTCTGACCAAGAGTCCAGCGAAGATGCCGCCAGTCGTTCCCGCGCAACACCATCTGTTCATGTCCGCCACTCCCAATGCAGGCCCGATGCGAAACAGCCGCCGTCTCCGCCGCACCACCGTCTCAACAGATCCAACTCGGCAACCTTTGCTTTCCCGTTTCCCCGACAGCTTTTGAGAACGCCTGCCTCCAGCAAACGGCCGAAACGCAACGTCGCAACCTCACGGGAGACGTCTCCAGATCGCCTGCAAGGGCGTTGGTCGCCTGTAGCACGATCGGAAATCGAGGGGTTCTGGCCGAGACCCGAGCCCCGAGACCCCTCGGCGTGAATACTATGCCTGCAGCGAGCCGGTGGAAAACGATATCTTGCCGGTTGGCCTCTTCTCCAGTTGGCCGCTTCTCCAACTTCCGGGAGCAAAACCATGCGCCGAGAACGTCACAACCCGCTGCAGGAAGACCGGTTCCTGCTGGCCGCCAACCGCAAGGACACCCGGCCGACGGAGGTCGAGGCCCGGTATTTCTGCGACTCCTGCGGCGAGGAAATCGTCGTCCCGGTCGACGTCACCGAGGGCCGGCACCAGGACTACGTCGAGGACTGCCCGGTCTGCTGCAACCCGATGGTGCTGCATGTCGATATTGCCGACGACGGCGAACCGTCTGTCCGCAGCGAGCACGAGTGACGGAGGTGCTGCACGGACAGCGGCAGCCGGGCTGTCGCGTCGGCTGCGGGCGGTCATGCCGCCGGCTGGAGACCCGCGCCGCCATTTCTGAATTCCCACGGTGGCAGCGGTGCCTCACCTGCCCAGAGGCCGGTCTTTGCCTGCCGGGCCTGCTGCTGCTCCGCGGCCAGATTGCTGCCTGTCTGCGGATCGGCCCAGGCCGCACCGGCCTTCACCAGAGTCGCCGCGACATCGCGACCATCGACTGAAACCGCGCCAGCAAGACGACCGGCGTCATCGCGACCGCTCACCGACACGGCGATCCGTTTGCCAAAAACCAATTCCGCCAACAACTCACGGGCCTCGCGACCGTAGGCCTGACCCAATTCCGGGGCGTCAACGGCGGCCACGCGGAGCTTCTGCTGTCGGCCTGCAGCGTCGAGACAGGTCAGGGTATCGCCGTCGGTCACGCCAACGCACCGCCACCAGGCAACCGCAGCCGGGGCCGGGGCCGCACGAGCCGGCGGTGGCGGCCGGCTGACCGGACGAGCCGCGACGGCAGCGGCGGGGGCCGGCCCCGCTGCCACGGTGCTGCCCGGTGTCGCCGGAATCGTGACTGCCAATGCATTTGGCTGCGGCTCGCTGGCATCGATCGCGACCGTTGCCCAGTTGCCAGACGGGCGAGGCGGCGGGCGTGTCTCGGGGACGGACGGGGACGGCCGATTATCACGGGCGACCGGTGCTGCGGCAGCCGGGGGGGTTGGTCGCGGCGGCGTGGGCGGGGCCGGCGGCGGCACGGCAGGCTCGGCTGGCTCGGCAGGCTGCGGCGGCGGTACCAGGGGGGCCGCGGCTGCCCACTGAGATGGCGGCGTCCCTGCCGGCGGCAGAATCGGCTTGCCGGCGAGCACCGGCGCATTGGCCGGAAAGCGAAACGGCTGAGGCTGGTACCGCGCAACCCGAGCGACCGGGACGACCGCGCCCGGACCCCACACCGTCTGAACCGTAAACCACCAGGGCCGTCTGGAGACCGGCGGCGGCGGGACGTATTCCGGAGCCTGGATGCGGCGAACCGGGACGCGAACCGGGCCAGCTGGCGGGGCGATTTGCTGGCCGCTCGCCGGCAGGCCCGTGGCGGCCACCACCGCGGTCAGAAGCAGCGGCGGGGAGACCAGCCGTCGCCCGCGGCCGGCGAGCTTCGGCGAATGTCGTTCGCCGCCGCGGAGTTGCGGCTGAGGTGCTGAGATCATCGTTTCCGCTGACCCGGCAGGCAGCCGGTACTTCCTTGGTGGGTGGCCCGCTGAATCGACCCGTTCAGTCGTCGAACCGACAGGGGCTCGCAGATTCTTCCTGCGAATGACGGCGTCCATCTGCTCGTGATATCGGCAGCCTGTCTGACTTTCCATCGCCAAAGACAACCGCGGTTGCCCCGCCCTTGCCGACAGCCCTGTTTAAAGCCGCCAATCCTCTCGAGAGGCCGATCCGAGCCGAATCACGGCGGACGCCCCGTCCGGCTACACTCAGAGCTGTTGGGAACGTTTTCGGCGGCCGCTGGTGGCGACCGCGGACGACACCAAATCCGTTTGGGTACCGCCGGAAACCGCCGCCTGTCCTCCAGTGACCGACCGCGTCGTCCCGAGACGACCGTTTTTCGCGTTGGAAACCACCGGGGTGATCGCGGCGTCCCGTCACGAACCTCCGTCGAGGCCAGGGCCATGTCCCGTCGCTTTGCCGGGATTTCCTCCAACCGAAGACGCTGGCGTCCGCCGCCAATCACGGTCATGCATCGACAGCCACCCCTTTCCACGCACGAGTTCAGCCGGCACACCGCTGCCGCAGGCCTCGTGCTTGCATTGGCGGCTGCTCTGGTCGCGGTCGGTGGTCCAGCCGCCGCCGGGCCGCCATCCGAGGCAGACGCCGCGATGACGTCGCTCGCCGCCCGAGCCCAGCGGGCCGGGTTACGGGTCATCAAGAGCCGCCACCTCGTGCTCGTGACCGACCGGGCAAAACGGCAGGATGACCAGTTGGAGGAACTCCCGGCGATTTTTGACGACGCCTTTGAGGTCTGGTGTCGACATTATCAGCTCGACCCCGACAGGCTTGCCGGCTGGCAGGCCTTTGGCTGCTTGGTGGTCGACCGCGACCGGTTTCGGACTGCCGGCCTGCTGCCCGACGCGGTGCCCGACTTCGTCAACGGCTACTGCGCATTCCACCGCTTCTGGCTGATCGATCAGGCGAGCCCTGATTATCGCCGCCATCTGCTGCTCCACGAGGGCGTCCACGCCTTTACCACGACGGTTCGTCGGCTCGACACGCCTCCCTGGTACACCGAGGGAATTGCCGAGTGGCTCGCGACCCACCGGCTCGTCGCCGCGACGCCCCGCTTCCGCCAGACGCCGATTCCCACCGCCGCCTCCGACGTTGAACGACTCGGGCGGATCGAGACGATCCAACGGCTCCGCGAGTCGCACGATGCTCCCAGCCTCGACGCGGTCTTCAGGCTGCAACCCACCCTGCACGGAACGATCACAAGCTATGCCTCCGCCTGGGCTGCGGTGGCATTTCTGGAGGGCCATCCCCGTTACGCCGCCGCCTTTGCGGCGGCCGAGCAGGGCCCGCTCGACGCCGGCTTCACCGACCGTCTGACCAGCCGTCCCGATTTCGACATCGCCTCAGCCCGTCGTGACTTTGACGCCTTCACCGCCGACCTCGACTACGGCTACGCGTTTGAGCCGATGACGGTCGACTGGTCGGCGGGGCGGCCACTCGCCGGCGACAGTCAATCCAGCACGGCACCACGGACGTTTGTTCGCCCCGACCGCGGCTGGCAGAACACCGGCTGGGAGTTACGGTCCGGGCAAACATACCGACTCGCCGTCGCGGGCCGCTGTGTGATCGGCCGCCTCGACGCCGGTGACCAGTCGCGGACGCTTGAAAGCGAGGCCGACGGAATTTCCCTCGACTGGTACCGCGGGCGGCCGGTCGGCCGGTTGCTGGCAGCCCAGTGGGACGAGCAGCCTGCGGATGGCGGTCGCTCCCGGTTTCACCTCGTCGGGGAAGGCGGGGAAACGACGATCACCGCGATCACAACCGGCCCGCTCTTCCTGAGAATCAACAACGCCCCGGCAAATTTCCCGGCCTGCCGCGGGCGATTGGACGTGGTCATCCACGGTGACACCGCCACGACCTCCCCGAAGCCCCGCGAGCCGACTACCGATCGGGCTGCCGACGGGAAATCCTCTTGATCCACCTCGCCAAACGGCCTACTTTCCCGCCTTCGCCAGGGCGGAAGGTGCCGCCGAATGTCCACTCGGAATCACCAAGGGAGGGTGAAATGGCGACCAGACACCGGGACGGCAGGCTGTTTTCAGCAGCGGAATCGCGCGGAGCGGGCGACGGGAAAAGCCTGCCGCACCACGATGCGGCGACCGACATTTCCGGAACCCCGGAACAGTCTCGGCCCTTGACCAAACGGAAAAAGGCCGTCGAGGGCGTGTCCTGGGGACAGCGGGCGGCAGCCGGCCTCCTCGCCGTCGCTCTGGCCCTGCCAGCAACCGGATGGGCGGAGGAACGAGAGCCGGCGGCCGCGGCAGTCAAGCCGGCAGCCGTTGTCAACGGGGTCGACATCACCGCACCGGAACTCGCCGACGCCTGCCTCGAGCGGTATGGCTCGGTCGTTGTCGGCACTCTGATCAACAAGGCGATCATCGAACAGGCGATCGCCGCCCAGCAGATTCCAGTCACCACCGCCGACGTCGACGCTGAGATCGAGGCGATGGCCCGCCGCTTCAAGGTCTCCCGCGAGCAGTGGCTGAGCCTCATCGAGCGGGAGCGGGGCGTGAATGAGCAGCAGTATCGCGAGGATATCGTCTGGCCGATGATCGCCCTTCGGCGGCTGGCCCGCGACAGCTTTGAGCCGACCGCCAGCCTGATCGAGGAACAGTTTCAGAACCAGTTTGGCCCGACCGTAAAAGCCCGCATCATCGTGCAGCGGACTGCCGCCGACGCAGCCACGGTCCGGGCCGAAGCGGTGGCCAACCCGGACTCGTTTGGAGCCTTGGCCCGGGAAAAGTCGATCGATGTCGGCAGCGCGAGCGTCGGCGGGTGGGTCCAGCCGATCCGCCGCTTCACCGGCTCGCCCGCCTTCGAAGCGGCCGCTTTCCGGCTCGCCGAAGGGGAGATCTCTGAGGTGGTGCGGGTCGCCGACCAATACATCGTCATCAAGTGCGAGGGACACCTGCCGCCGGCTGACGTCAAGCTGGACGAGGTGCGGGCCCAACTGGCCGAAACCCTGCGGGAAAAGCAGGCTCGGGAGAAGTCGTCTGAAGTCTTCAGCCGGCTCCAGCAAACCGCCGTGATCGAGAACGTGCTCAACGACCCCGCTGCCCGCAGGGCCAGCCCCGAGGTCGCCGCCCGAGTCAACGGCCGGCCGATCCCGATCGCGGCTGTCCGTGACGTCTGCGTCGAGCGGTACGGCCGGGATGTGCTGGAGACGCTGATCACGCGGGTGCTGCTCAATCAGGCGCTGAGCCGACAGAAACTCGCGGTCACGCAGGCCGACCTCGACGCCGAAGTCACCCGGGCTGCCGAAACCCTCGGCTTCCGCACGCCCGCCGGGAAGCCTGACATCAAAGCGTGGCTGGAGCGGGTGAGCCGGGAGCAGAAGCAGCCCGTTGAGCACTACATCGACGACATCGTGCGGCCGACTGTGGCACTCAAAAAACTGATCGGCAAGGTGCCGGTGACCCGGGAAGATCTCGACAAGGCCTTCACCGCCACGTTCGGCCCGCGGGCCCGCTGCCGGGTCGTCGTGCTTGACAGCCAGCGACGGGCTCAGGAGGTCTGGCAGTTGGCCCGGCAGCAGCCGACCGCAGAGCGGATCGGCGACCTCGCCGAGCAGTATTCGGTCGACCCGACCAGCAAGGCGTTGCGGGGCGAAGTACCGCCGATCCAGCGGTTCGGCGGTCAGCCGGCACTGGAACGCGAGGCCTTCGGGCTCAAACCGGGCGAACTCTCGGGGGTGATCCAGATTGCCGACCGATTCATGGTGCTCTTCTGCGAGGGGTTCACCGAACCGGTTGAGGTGACCTTCGCCGACGTGAAGGACGAACTCTACCGAGACATTCTCGAAAAGAAGCAGCGAATTGAGATGGCTCGCTATTTCGCGCACCTGCGGCAGTCGGCCGCCATCGACAACTTCCTCGCCGGCACCAGCCAGTCGCCGGCGGCCGCCGGCCGGGCACCGCGGCCGCTGCCGGCGGCAGGAAAGATGCCGGGCTCAACCCTGACCCAGCGTGAGGCCCGGGAACTGTCCGAGCCCCGAGCCGGCAGCCGCCCCCGGGCTGCAACTGGCGTTCAGCCGGCCACTTTTGAGACCCCGGCCGCCGGCAGCCGCTGACCGCGAGGACCGCGGGCTGATCACCGGCTGGCTGCTGGCCAGGCGAGTTCGGCGGACGTTTCGGTCGCTCACTCCCGTCAGCGGAGTAGACTTGAACAGGCGGGCCGCGATCGGCCAGGACCGGGTTTGTGCCGGACGGTCGACCCGTGGCGTTCGTCCGACCAAGCCTCCACATTGATTTGCCATGCCCCTCCCATCGTTGCAGCCTTCGCGTGGATCGGCGGTGCCTGCCACGGCCGCCGCGGCGCCGCGGGAAGCCTTTCGCCCCGCCGCTCGGATCGAGCAACTGCCCCCCTATCTGTTCGCCCGGATCAACAAGCTGACCTATGACAAGCGGCGGGCGGGCTGCGATGTCATCGACATGAGCATGGGGAATCCCTCCGATCCCCCGGCCCAGTTCATCATCGACAAACTCGCCGAAGCGGCCAACGATCCCCGCAGCCACGGCTATGCTCCGGCGAGCGGCATCGCCAGCCTGCGGCGGGAGGTTGCTTCGCGATACCTGCGAAAGTGGGGCGTCCGGCTCGACCCGGAGACCGAGGTGATCAGCACGCTCGGCTCGAAGGAGGGTTTCGGGCACCTCTGTCTGGCAGTGATCAATCCGGGCGACGACGTGATCGTGCCGGCACCGTCTTATCCCGCTCACGTCTACGCCGTCGCGCTGGCTTCCGGCAACCCGCTGGCAATTGACACGACCCGGCCCGACAGATTTTTGGCGGCCGTGGCCGAACGCTGTGAAGGGCCGGCCGGGCCGCCCCGGCTGCTCGTCGTGAACTTTCCGCACAATCCCACCACCACGGTGGTCGAAGCAGCCTTTTACGAAGATCTCGTGGCGCTTGCGCGGCGGCACGGCTTTCCGGTGATCTCCGACCTCGCCTATGCCGACGTCACCTTCGACGGCTACGAGTCACCGAGCATCCTCGCCGTTCCCGGGGCGAAGGACCTCGCCGTCGAGTTCACGACGATGAGCAAAGGCTTCAGCATGGCCGGCTGGCGGGTCGGCTTCTGCGCCGGCAGCCCCCAGATCATCAAGGCCCTCGG
>CAZIQV010000077.1:0-7890 GCA_964541275.1 uncultured Chitinophagaceae bacterium
GCTGATGGATGATCTGCCGCATCTGCTTGACGACCGACTGGCTCATGCCGATCCCCTCGAGACCCTGTTTCACGATCGTCCCGTCGGAGTCGAGCAGTCGCAGGGCCATCTTTTCACCGAAATTCGTCGGCCCCGAGGCAGCCCGAATGTCGAATTTCCGGCCTTTGTAAAGGACAGCGAACGTTCCGTCCTGCGGCCGTCGGCGTTCGGCGATATCCATGTCGGCAAGCACCTTGAGGGCGGAGACCGACGCCCTGCCATCCGCCGCCCAGAGCGTGCTCAGGTTTTGCATCACTCCGTCGATTCGGCAGCGAACCGTCACCTCCTCGCCGCCCTTGGGCTCAAAGTGCAAATCGGTCGCTCCCATCTTGATCGCCTTTGAAAACAGGTCGCGAACGTGGCGAACGGCTTTGGAAGCTTCGCGATCAAGGCTGCCGTCCTGGCCGTCGATTGGTTTGCCGTCTTTCTTGAGCAAGATGACCGAGTGTTCTTTTTTCCCGCTTGTGAGCGGGGAGGCGGTTTTGTTGAGCAGCATCTTCACGCGGTCGCCCATCCCGAGTTGGTTGGCAACCGCCAGAAGGAGCCGGCGGAGGAAGACAACGCTGAAAATCCGTTCCTGGCTAGGAGCTTTCTTGTCACGAACGAGGACATAGCCGGCGAGGCCGGCGGGAAAAGCGAGCCAGAACAGCGGCAGCAGACCGATGCCCCACATGAAACTGCTCACCAGCAGCAGGCCGCCGGCCGCAACGAAGCCGATCGACCAGGGCATTGTGCGGCCGAGAATGCTCTCGGCGTCCTGTTCCAGCCAGATACAGGTGGCCGACCAGGCAATGCAGAGGAGCAGCCAGGCTCCCCCGACCCAGAAGAGCCGGTCGATTGCCTCTGCGGAAAGAAGTTGGTCCATAAGACGCCGATTTCGTGTCGTCGTTGCAAGCGACTCAGCTGGAAGGCGTGGAGCCCGCGGTGGCGGGTCCCCCAAATTTACTGAGAAAGACCGAACGCGGCCAAGCCACAGTCGATCCTTCTGCCAGAATAGACGTTTTTGCCGGGAAATGTTTCGCCACGACACCTTTGAGCAGTCTGCACGTCAGGAAATTTCAACGATTTTCTTCATCGATCGGAATCATGGTGGTTCGGTAACCCTTGGGGTTCGAGGACGATTCGGAGGCTACGACAGGCCCAGAGTTAAGGCTATCATCACAGTATGGCAACTGTTGCACCCCCTCCCGAGTTGAAGCATTCCGCGCCGGATCCCCGCCGTTCGGCGGCATCGGCGAAAACGCGGTTCCTCGCCGATGCCGCGACCCATGTCCGCGACCTCGGCCACCGGCTTTTTGTCCGCAAGGCGCTTGGCGGCTACTACGTTAGCCGCGACGCCCAGAAAGCCCGCTTTCGCGACTGGGAGCACGCCCGCGATGCGGCCAGTTTGGCGAAATGGTCGGCGGTCAACCGGCTGCATGAACTGCTGCCGGCATTCGTGGACAAATTTGAGGCCGGGGGCGGCCAGGTGCACTGGGCCCGCGATGCCGACGAGGCCCGCGAGATCGTCCTCCGGCTCGTCCGCGAGGCCGGCGCCCGGGCGATCGTCAAAAGCAAGTGCATGACAAGTGAGGAGATCCACCTCAATGCGGCGCTCGAAGCGGAGGGCTTCGGTGTGGTCGAGAGCGACCTCGGCGAATTCATCCAGCAGCTTCGCGGCGAGCCCCCCTATCACTTTGTGTTTCCCTGCATGCATGTGCGGCGGGAAGAGATCAGCAAGCTGTTTGAGCAGCACCTCGGCAGCGAGGCGACCGACAGTCCGGAAGAGCTGACGATGATCGCCCGCCGGTACATGCGTCAACTCTACGTCTCCGCCGATGTCGGCATCACCGGCGCCAACTTCCTCGTTGCGGAAACCGGCCAGATTTCGATCACGGAAAACGAGGGCAATGCCCGGCTCACCGCTGCCCTGCCTCGGGTGCACATCGCCATCTCGGGCATCGAGAAGGTGGTGGCCAATCTCGACGACCTGGCGGTGCTGCTGCCGATGCTGGCCACGGCCGGGGCGGGTCAGCCGATGACCTGCTACAACACCCTCTATGGAGGCCCCCGCCGCGAGGGTGAGGCGGACGGGCCGGAGGCGATGCACCTGGTGCTGCTCGACAACTCCCGGACAGCGCTGCTGGCCGACCCGGAACAGCGGGATGCCCTCCACTGCATCCGCTGTGGAGCCTGCCTGAATGTCTGTCCGATCTTCAAGAATGTCGGTGGGTTCACCTATGGCACCACCTACCAGGGGCCAATCGGCAGCGTGATCACGCCGCATCTGCGGGGTCTTGCCGACTGGAATCACCTTTCCGGGGCGAGTTCCCTCTGCGGAGCCTGCACCGATGCCTGTCCGGTGCGGATCGATATTCATCATCATCTGCTGCACAATCGGCGGAATTCCGCCCGGACGGCACCGAGCCGACTGGAACAACTCGGCCATCGCCTGTTTGTCCAGGTGGCCCGCCGGCCCGGACTGTTTGCCGCCGGCGGCTGGCTGTTCCGCCGGACGCTCGGATTGGCCAAGCGGCTGCGGCCGCCCCTGTTGAAGGCCTGGCTCGACACCCGCGATCTTCCTCCGGCCCCGCAGCAGAGCTTCCGGGCCGCCTGGAGAAACCGTGACCGATGAATCGCAGGTACCGGCAACCGCCTGGTCGATCACCTGCGGTGCACCTCAAGCAGACGAAGTGACACGCCGTGAAAATGCAGCCTTCCGGGGGGTGCGGGTCACGGCCTCCAAAACTGCCCGTTTCTGCAGGCCCGGTTCCAAGTCCCGCAGCTTGTCGCCAAAAAACTTCGCGAGAGCCTCCCTGCCGCTGCTCGCCCTTTCGATACGCGGGTGAGCCACTCGCCCTCGATGCCCGACGAAGAATGCCGACCCATGCCTGATCACGACGCTGAAGCCGACCGGAACGTTGCCGCCCGGGAGACGATCCTGGCCCGGGTGCGGGAGGCGTTGCAGATGCCGGCTCCGCTGCCGCACCTGCAGACAGACCTAGCGGGTGAAATGTTGGGTCAGCGGTCTGCCGCTGCCGGCCCGACGGCGAGCAACGGCCTTCCCAGCCTCACGGTGCTCCCCGAGACCGCAGCCCGGCCCTGGCTGCCCGACGGCGGCGACACGCTGGAAGAGCGGCTGGCGATTCTCACCGAGAATCTGGAGAAACTGCGGGCTCAAGTGCACCGCGTGCCGGATCTGGCGGCGGCGGCGGCGGTGGTCGCCGGGTTCGTCGAGCAACGGTGCTGGAAACAGCTGGCCTGGCATCAGCATCCGTTGGTCGATCCGTTGGTGGCCGCTGGCGTGACTGCCGTCGGCTGCTCCGGCTGGGCCGTCGAAGACCCCGGCTTTGACAAGCACCAGCTTGAAGCCTGTGATGCCGGGATCACCGCCTGCGAGGCGGTGGTTTCCCAGACCGGTTCAATCCTGGTCTCCAGCGCGACTGGCGGCGGCAGGGGACTGTCGATTCTGCCGCCGGTGCACATTGTGGTTGCGCCGGTCGAGGCGGTGGTGGCGACGATCGGCGACGCGCTGCATCTGATTGCCCGGCGGTATGCCGGCCGGCTTCCGAGTCTGCTGTCATTCGTCACGGGGCCGAGTCGCACCGGTGACATCGAACGGATTCTCGTGCTCGGCGCGCACGGTCCCAAGGAATTGATCGTCCTGCTGGTGGGGTGACCCTCGAATCGGGCCGGGCTCGGTTCCGCAGGAATTCCCGGCCAGCTAACGACTCTGACCGTCACAGGCAGCGGTTTCAAGCGCCGTAATCTTCTGCAACCGCCGCTCGTGCCGGCCGCCCTCAAACGGCGTGTTCAGCCAGACTTCGATCATCTTCTCCTGCTGTTCCGCCCCGACCATTTCGGCGGCGAGACAGAGGACGTTGAGGTCGTTGTGGCGGCGGCTCATTTCAGCGGCCACCTCATCGTGGCAGGTCGCTGCTCGTACCCCGGGAACTTTATTGGCCGCGATCGCCATGCCGACGCCTGTGCAGCAAAGCAGAATGCCGCGGTCAGCCCTGTCGCCGGCCACCCGCCCTGCCACATCGGCGGCGATGTCGGGATAGTCGACCGGAGCTTCATCCTGGCTGCCGCAATCGGTCACGGTATGACCGAGTCGCTCGAGAAAACCAATCAGACGTCGCCGGGCGGCAACTCCGCGGTGATCGCTTCCGATGGCAATCTTCATTCCCTCGCACTCCGGGCCGGCGGCCGGCACTGCCATTGCGGCATCCGGCGGCGTCGCCCCGGCTACCGTGTCCGTGCCGAAACCCCCAGTGTACCGATTCGGGCCTCCAGGTGCTCACGGATTTGAGCGGCGCAGCGGCGGTAGGTTTCCAGCGAGCCCCCGATCGGGTCGAGCACATCCCGGCGGCCGGGCGAAAGCATCCAGACCCGGTCCGACAACTCCGGAAACTGGGCCAAAATCGCCGCGCGATGCCCACTGGTCATCGTCCAGATGACGTCTGCCTGCCGTGCCAGCCGCTCGGTCAACGGCTGACTTGAGTGGCTGGCCAGGTCGACCCCCTCCGCCGCCAGCACCTCGACGGCCTGCTCACTGGCCGGGCTGCCACCCCAAGCGGCCAGCCCGGCGCTTGCCACCTGCACTCCGTGCATTTCGATTTCGGCCGGTTCGCAGCCGAACCGGCGGGCCAGCAGGCTGCGAAAAATCGCCGCCGCCATCGGGCTGCGGCAGGTGTTTCCCGTACAGACGAACAGCACCACGAGCCGGGAAAGCTGTTCGAGCCGGTCGGCATCCAGCCGGCCAGGCCGAACGACAGAAAACCCGTCGGCTGACACCGCGATTGTCGTCAGCGGCCCCGGCTGCCGGACAGTGCCGTCGTCGATCAGCAGCGGCGGTGGGGCGGCTCCGGCGGCGGTGGCAAGCAGGTCGGTCAGTGTTGCCGGCGGAGCTTTTGGGTCGCCCGGCTCCGCCAGCACCAGCGGCCCGGCCAGCAGCCTCAGGCAGTCGGCCAGCAGCGGATGGTCGGGCGACCGCAGCCGCAGCCGCCCGCCTTCAAGCAGGCAGGGTTGCACGGCGGCAGGCAGCTGTTGCAGCAGTCCGTCGGGGTCGTTGTCGGCGACAAGCATCGCCAGCGGACCGGGCCAGCATCGGCGGGCGAGCCGGCGGGCCACTGGCGGCAGTCGCGGCACCCAGTCGACTGCCTCGTCACCGCTTTTGACCGCGACAGAAAGCTGCGGTTCGCCGGCGATTGCCGTCGCCAGGCTGCAGGCCCGGTCGACCGCGGCGGCGTCGCGGGCCGACGCGGCGATGCAGTAGTTCGACTCGGTCGGGAGGCCGACGACGCGACCCTCGGCCACTGCCTGCACGACGCGGTGGACGACATCGCGGGGATCGTCGGCTTGGCGGAAATCGATGGTAGTGGACGACATGCTCGGGATCCGCCGACGGGCTGCAGAAAACGCCGCCCGGCCTGACGACCGGCACCAGCGGCACCCTCCGAACGCTATCGGAGGCTGCGCCGGGCAGTCAAGCATCGCAGCCTGGGGAATCGAGGCGGGGCTGCCGGCGTCGGTCGCCCGGCGGAACATCGGCCGGAGCGGACACTCCGGACACTTTTCGCCTTGTGGGCGGCGCCGCCCTTGGGTATCTCTCCGCGACTTGCGTCGACAGCGGCCTTCCGCCGTCAGCTGTCGGCGACTCCGCTCCCTCCCGAGTCTGCCACCAGATGCCCTGCACCGACGACCGAAAGGCTCCAGACACCGGCCCCGACAGCCTGGTGGCCGGGCGGGCGGCTGTTCGACAGTCAGCCGTGGTGTGGCTCGTGCTGCTGGTGCTGCCCGCAGGCATCGGCTGGGGCCAGACCGGCACGGTGCAGCCGCTCCCGGCAACTGCCGGCGGGCAGCCGGCGACTGCTGCGACGGAGCGGATCGTCGAGGTGCGGATCGAGGGCAACGAGACCGTCGAGGTCTCGAAACTCCCGCAGCTCAACACCAGAGCCGGGCAGGTGTTCGACTCGCAGGTGATCGAGGAGGACGTCCGCACCCTGCACCGCACCCGTAAGTTCATCGATGTCCACCCGAAATACGTCCGGGTTCGCGAGGGCGTGGTGGTGATCTTCGAGGTGGTCGAGCGGCCAACCCTGCGGCATGTGAAGTTCGTCGGCAACCAGCGGGTTTCCACCCGCACCCTCCGCAAGAAGGTCGAGATCGACGTCGGTGATTCGATGGATTCCTACGTGGTCGAGGAGGCCCGTCGCCGCCTCGAGGGCTACTACCACGAGAAGGGCTACGACGCCGCCCGGGTGACGACCGTCGAGGGAAACAAGCCGGGCGACAAGGGAGCGGTCTTCCTCATCGACGAGGGCCGCAGCCGCAAGTCACTCTGGACCACCTTTGTCGGCAACACGATTGCCAGCGACGCCCGACTGCTGACCCAGATCAAGTCCAAGCCGGGGTTCTTCTGGTTCCTCGGCGGCGACATCGACTATGAAAAGATCGACGCCGACGTCGACACGCTGACCGCCTACTACCGCAGCCTCGGTTTCTTTCAGGCCCGGGTCGGCCGCGAAGTTCAGGTGATGAACGGCGTCGGCCGCGATTGGGCCCTGCTCACCTTTGTGATCAACGAAGGGCCCCGCTACCGGGTGCGGAATGTCTCGTTTCTCGGCAACGAGCGGTTCAAGGGCGAGTTCCTCGAGCGGGACCTCAAGCTGACCAGCGGTGAATATTTCAACCAGTCGCAGATGGATGCCGACCTCGGCACGATCCGCGACATCTACGGCGGCCGCGGCTTTGTCTTTGCCGACATCCAGGCAGACCCCCGCTTTCTCGAGCAGCCGGGTGAACTCGACCTGGTCTACCGGGTGATCGAGGGGCAGCGGTATCGGGTCGGCCAGATCAACGTCCACATCCGGGGCGAGAACCCCCACACCAAACACAGCGTCATCCTCAATCGGCTCTCCCTGCGGCCGGGCGACATCCTTGACATCCGCAAGCTGCGAGCCGATGAGCGGCGGATCTCCTCCAGCGGTCTGTTCCTCAACGACGCCGCCAAGGGCGAGGGCCCGCGGATTGTCTTCAGTAAGCCCGAGCCGACCGACGAACTGATCGCCCGTGACCCCAGCCGTCCCGGCTTCCGCGGCCAGAGTCCCGACGAGGACGATGCCGTGGTCAACCTGGTGCTCAAAGGCAGCCTCGTCCCCGCGGCCGATTCCGCGGGGGGAGCGGCACACCAGCCGGACTCCGACCAGCCTGCTGACCATGCCGCTGGCCGTCCCGCCGGCGATGCCGGGAGCCGAGGTCAGCCGGCGCCGGGCCTGCCGGTCTGGCGGGGCCAGAGCCCCGGCCCGCAGCCGCCGGCCGCCTACGGCTATCAGCCGCCGGCCTCTGCCAACCCGGTCACCGCCAACAGCCCCCCGGCCTATGGCCAGGGTTACCCCCAGCCGACCCCGCCGGCGGCTGCTCCCTGGGCTGGTGCCGCCGCGGCCGTGGCCGCCGGAGCACCGGGGTACGGCCAGCCACAGGCCCCTGCCGGCCCGACCCAGTTTGTGGCCCAGCAGCCCTTTGAGCCGCTCCAGCCCGGTGCTCTTCCCCCGGCCTCCGCCCCACCCGGATTTGCCCAGCCTGGCATGGGCCAGCCCGGCATGCTGCCCCCTGGCGGCCAGCCGGGCTTTCAGCCTGGCATGCCCCAGCCCAACTTCGGCCAGCCGCCGGTGCAGGTCTTTCCGGGCCAGGAGCCCTATGTGATCGTCGACATCGACGCCGAAGAAACCCAGACCGGCCGGCTCATGATCGGGGCGGGAGTCAACTCCAATGCCGGCCTCGTCGGCAACATCGTCGTCGACGAGCAGAATTTTGACATCACCCGGCTGCCGACCAGCTGGGACGACATCAAAAACGGCACCGCCTTCC
>CAZIQV010000078.1:0-7873 GCA_964541275.1 uncultured Chitinophagaceae bacterium
CCCTGCCCCCGCCGCGGGCGACCGCGGTGAGAGCGAGAGCCTTTGGGCCTGTTCGCCGAGGGCTATTTCGTCGAGCAGATGAACAAGGCGTAAAACGTGAAGCCTTCGATCAGGGCGGCGGCGATGATCATGGCGGTCTGGATGCTTCCGGAAACCTCGGGCTGCCGGGCCATGCTTTCATAGGCAGAAGCGGCCAACTTGCTGATGCCCATCGCGGCACCGATCACGACGAGGCCGACGCTAAAGGCGGCGGTCAGGTCGATCAACGCGGTGCTGCCGCCGCCCGCCTCCTGGGCACTGGCGATGTCGGCTGAGACAAGGGTGAGCACGATGGCTGCGAGCAGGCCGGCGGAGCGGGTCGAAAGGATTGAGCGAAGCGTCACGGGGGGAAACTCCTTGCAAACGTGATATCAGGCACGCACGGCCCGACGGGGGTGAAACAAGATCGGTGATGGGCGGAAGCGGAGGTGGCCTGAACCGGCCCTCTTCCGGGTGCCCTGAAGTTCCATGTTCTAAGCGAAACCGGTCAGTTTTGAAGAGGGTGTACAGGTGTTGTGGTGTCCGGCGTCGACGGCCGCTTAATGGTGATGCACTGCGGCGCCGATGAACAGTGCCGAAAGAAAGGTGAAGATGTACGCCTGGAGGAAGGCGACAAAAAGTTCAAGGACGCTGAACAACGTTGCACTGACAACGCTGATGCTGGTGACGGTCGCCCACATTCCGGTGGAGGCGGAAGCCGCTGCGGTGATCAGGCCCATGATTCCCAACAACACGAGGTGCCCGGCCACCATGTTGGCAAGCAGTCGCACCGCCAGGATCAAGTGTTTGATGCAGAGACCGAGCATCTCGATCAGAAACAGCCCGACCGAGATCACGATTTTCAGCGGCAGGAGATAGGCCGGCATGTCGATCGGCGGGACCTGGTTGAGGAAAAAGCCGAGAAAGCCGAACTGCTTCATGCCGGAGAGCATGCCGGTGGCAAAGGTCGCCCCCGCCAGCGCGAGCGTGACCGAAAACGACGCGGTCGGCGACCCCGCCCAGGGAACCATCCCGAGCAGATTGCAGCCGAGCACAAAAAAGAAGAGGGTCCAAAGCATCGGCACGAATTGATCCCCCCGGTGGACGGGAGCAGCTTTCCCGCCGGCGTCCTGATCGTGGCCGTGGCCGGGGGGGTCGTCGATCGCCGGGCGGGCGATCTGGTCGCGAATGAAGACCAGGAAAGCCTCGAACAGATTGGCGAATTTCCCCCGCGGGCGGTCGCCGTCACTGAGATGTCTGGCGAGTCTGCTGAACAGCAGCAGCATCACCGCCGCCACGACGAGTTCGAGCAGCATGTACTTCGAGATCGCCAGGCCCGATCGTCTGGCGTAAAGGCTTTCGAGGGTGCCGAAGTATTGGGGAATCAGCACCTTGCCATCCATCGCGTGGTTGAACTCGGCGGCGGTTTTGACTTCGGGGTGTCCTTCTCGAAGGAACTTCGGGACGTCGTCGAGTGTCTTCCAGTGGTGCCGCCAGAGGCCTTTGGGGACTTCGAAAAAATAGGCGTCCTTCAGATGATAGATCGGATTGGCTGACATCGCGGTGCTGGGGAGGAGCGGAAATGCCGGGAGGCCGTCAGTTCGGACGTTCCGGAGGGCGGCCACGACCGCCGCTACGGTCGTCGACCAACTGCAGCAGAATAGCAACCAAAAGCAGAACGAGATAGGAGGCGACCAGGGTTCCGCCTGCGACCGCCCGCAGCGGTGGCGGAAACTGATCCTCACCAGCCCCCCGCTGCAGCCAGCCGAGCAGCGCGAGCGGCGGCAGCAGCCTGACGAGGCTCGCGGCGAGGCCACCGGCCACGGCGACGGCCGGCCGCGTGGCGGCCGACAGGCTCGACCGGCAGGTCAGCCACCAGCCGGCGGCGGCGGTCCCGAGGCTGAACAGGCCGATCCCGACGATGGTTTTTCCGACAGTCGCCGGCGGCACGTCGTCGGGCCGGCAGCATGCCCAACAGCCGGCCACGACGAGGAACTCAGCCGCCAGCAGGCAGACCAGCCCGAACCCCAGCCGACGGCCGTGATGTCGCCCGAGAATCCTCATCGGCCGGTGCGGTCTCCCCTGCCGTTCCGCCTGCCCGCACCGGCGAGCCGGACGACCGCGGCCAGGCCGGCGGTGAAGCCGATCGCAAACCCGATCGGCTCGAACCAGCCGGTTTCCAGGCGGCCGTCGAGCCACCGGCCGACCACTCCGGGCAGCACCATCACCAGGCCGACTGCCATGATCCGGCCGGCCCAGCCGAAGGCGTCGCCGATCGGCGAAGGGGATGGTGCGGCCATCGACACTCGTTTCTGGAATCGTCGGCCGCCGCCTGCAGGCCGCCGCAGCGTGCTGGAGGTTCGCCCGGGGTCAGGAATCGGTTCGACCAAGCAGGAAAAAGGTCCGTTGCAATCCCTTTCCCTTGACGGTCATTTCGCCTCGATCGGCAAACCGGAAGCGGTCGCGGAGCAAAGCCTGGGTTGCTTCGGAGACATGCACCCGCGACGGTTCGCCGTGCGACTCCATCCGACTGGCCATGTTGACCGTATCGCCCCAGAGATCGTAGGAAAACTTGTGCTTCCCGATCACGCCGGCGACAACCGGGCCGGAGTGGATCCCAATCCGCACTTCCATTGCCAGGTCCCGGTTCCGCATCACGCCGCGGAACGCCTCGAGCATCCCCAGCCCCATTCCGGCGACCGCCTCGGCATGGTCTTCCCGCGGCTCGGGCAGGCCGGCGACGGCCATGTAGGCGTCGCCGATCGTCTTGATCTTCTCGACGCCGTGGGCGTTGGCGAGATGATCGAATGTCGAAAAGATCTCATCGAGCAGGTCGACCAATCGGGGGGCGTCGACCGTCTGGGAAAAGGTGGTGAAGCCGCAGAGGTCGGCGAACAGCACGCTGACGGAGGGAAAGCTCTCGGCGATGGTGCCGACGTCATTCTTGAGCCGCTCGGCGACCGTGTCGGGCAGGATGTTCCGCAGCAGCCGCTCGGACTTTTCCCGTTCCCGGGTCAGATCAGCCAGCGACCGCTCGAGGGCGGCGAAGGCGGCGTCGCGTTCCAGCAGTCTTTTGTAGGCCTCGGAGTGGACCCGGATGCGGGCGATCAGCTCGATCTGGTGGGGCAGCTTGACAAGGTAGTCGTTGGCCCCCGCCTCGAGCAGTTGGGCTTTGGTCGCCGCCTCCTCGGTTGCCGAGAGCATGATCACGGGGGTCTGGGCGGTGGTCGGTCGACGTCGATAGTGTCGGACGAGATCGAGCCCGGCGGTCCCCGGCATGACCAGATCCTGAAGGATCACCGTCGGCCGGAACTGTTCGGCCGTCTCCAGGGCCCGGTCGGCTTCACGGCAGAAGGCGTAGCTGATGTCAGCCTGATCGGCCAGGAGCCGCCGCACCGCCTCCCCGATCATTGGCTGATCGTCGACGAGCAGGACGCGGTGGCCGTCGATGGCGGGGCCGACGATTTGATCTGCCAAACCGCCGGCAGGCTCGAGACCGGCGGGCCCCCTCGTGGCCGGGGGCGGACCGGCAGCAGGTTCGGGCATGGCGGCGGACCGGCGTGGCAAAGCTGGGGAACTAGGATTTGAACCTAGACTAACTGGTTCAGAGCCAGTCGTGCTACCGTTACACCATTCCCCAGAATCGGCCGTGTAGCGACCTTTGTCCGTTGCGAGCAGCGGCTGCCAAAACCGTCCCGGCAATCACCGATTTTGGTAGCCTACCGCGGCTGGGCTGCACGGGCAATCGCGTCGTTCTGAGCGACCGTGGCAGCCCCCTGAACCGGGCGGCGTCGCCGCCGCAGCAAGGAACGCGACGTGTCATTTTTGGTGTTGTTGACCGGGTCGAAGGCAGGTGAGCGATACCGGCTCCTGCAAGAGCGGACCGTGATCGGCCGGCATCCCGGCTGCGACATCGTCGTCGACTCCGGGGCAGTCAGCCGGCAGCATGCGGCGGTGGTGTTCGCCGACGGTCGATACTGGATCGAGGATCTGGGGAGCCGCAATGGCACGCTCGTCAACGGCCATCAGCTCAGCGAGCGGCACCCGCTCGAGGCTGCCGACGAAATCGGGATCTGTGAGCAGCGGCTCTCGTTCTCCGCCGGGGAGACGACGCCTTCGGAATGGATCGCACTCGGCGGCGAGAGCAACGTCACGCAGGGGGTGTTTGAGTCGGACGACGAAGAGGCCCTGATCGTCTCGCAGGTCGACATCCCCCGGCCTTCGGCTGATGAAGGGCTTGGCCAGCATGCCGAGGCGAAGCTGCGGGCCGTGATCGGACTCAACCGGGCCCTCGGCTCGTCGCTGTCGCTCGACGAGGTGCTGCCGCGGCTGCTCGACGGGCTCTTCCAGATTTTTCCCGACATTGAACGGGGCTTTGTCCTGCTCAACGACGTCAAGACCAGCCGGCTTGTCCTGCGGGCGAAAAAGCTCAGAACCGAAGACGAGGGGGGCGGGCTGAGGCTGAGCTTGTCGCTGGTGAACAAGGTCGCCGCATCGCGGCGGGCGGTGCTGTCGGCCGACGCCACCAGCGACAGCCGCTTCCGGCTCAATGAGAGCATCGTCGACTGCAATATCCGCTCGGTGATGTGTGTCCCCTTCATCGGCTCGGAGGGGAACGTGCTCGGCGTGCTGCAGGTCGACTCCCGCGACATCCGCAACGGCTTCAGCCAGGAGGACCTCGAGGTACTTGCCGGGATCACCGGCCAGGCGGCCAAGGCGGTCGAGCAGGCGACCGCCCACGACGAGAAAATCGCCCAAGAGCAGTTCAAGCGGGACCTCGAACTGGCCCACCGGGTGCAGCAGGGGCTGCTTCCGTCGACGCCGCCGGAGGTCGACGGCTTCGAGGTGTTCGACTTCTATGAGCCGGCCCATCAGGTGGGCGGCGACTATTTTTCCTATGTGCCGATCTCCGGAGGGCGGCTTGCCGTCGTGCTGGCCGATGTCTCGGGAAAAGGCGTCTCCGCAGCGTTGGTGATGGCCGCCCTGTCGGCCGATGTCCGCTACACGCTGGCAATCGAACCCGACGTCGCCACCGCGGTGACCCGGCTCAATGCCAGTTTCATGCGGAGCGGCTGGGACGACCGCTTTGCCACCCTCGTGGTCGCCGTCCTCGACCCGGCCGCCGAGGTCGTCTCGCTGGTTTCGGCGGGCCACCTGCCGACCTACCTGCGGCTGGCCGACGGCACTGTCAAGGCGGTCGGCCTGGAGGAGACCGGCCTGCCGGTAGGCGTCGATCCGACTTGCATCTACGAGGCCTGCGAGGTGTCGCTGCCGCCCGGAGCCACGCTCGTGTTCTACACCGACGGCATCAGTGAGGCGATGGATCATCAGCATGAGCCCTACGGCTTCGGGCGGTTGGAGAAGGTGCTTGCCGAGCCGGCCGACTCCGTGGAAGGCGTTGGCCGGCGGATCCTCGGCGACGTCGAACGCCATGCCGCCGGGCAGATTCGTAGCGACGACATGTGCCTTGTCTGCGTGGGCCGGCCGCTAGAGTCTGCCCCGCTTTCCTGACCCCCGCGGGACGCGACCGACCGGTTTCTCGCCGTTCGGGCGGTCGATAAAACCAGCGTCGGCGGCTGCTCGCCGGCGGGCCGGGAAGCAAGGGATGGCTGCCGGCTGAGACTGACTGACGGGCCGGGGGTGCAGGCTATGAGTTTGTTTGAGTGGGTTCGTGCCGGTGTGCGGCAGGCGGTGGTTCTCGGATTTGCCGACGCGATGGACGACGTTGGCAACCGGTCGCGGGACGAGGATTTTGGGGCGACGCTCGCCCAGAGTCTGCGGGGCCGGCTGGACGTGCAGCCGGAGCCTACGGTCATCGAGTCAAAGCCGTCGGGCGGTCGCCGCCGACTCGGCCGGTCGCTCAGCAAGACCGAAGCGGCGGCGAAGGCCGCCTGAGGTCGGCTCAGCCGGTCCGGTTGAACAGACAGGTGCTGCCGTTTTCCACATCCGATCCGGGGCTGCCGAAGTCGATGTCGGGCAGGGTCGCAATCGCCGCCCGCAGCCCCTGTTCCCACTGTGAGCGGACGCTCGAGAGGCCGTCGTCATCCGGCTGGAACCGGCGATAGGTGCGGATGGTCAGGTCGTCGTTGCGATAGACGAGCATGTCGATCGGGGGACCGACGGCCACATTGGACCGCATGGTCGAATCGAGCGAGATGATCGCGTATTTCACCGCCTGCTCCAGCGACGTCTCGTCATAGCGGATGCCCCGGTCGAGAATTGGACGGCCGTACTTCGTTTCGCCGATCTGCAGAAACGGGGCGCTGCGGGTGCACCGCAACGGATTGCCCTGCGCGTAGATCATGTAGAGCTGGGGCGCTTCGTCTCCGATCTGGCCCCCGATCAGAAAGCTGACGGCAAAAGCGATGCTGTCGCGTTCCATCGCCAGCCGATCGATGTCGCTGATTTCCCGAATGTGGTGGCCGACGCAGCGGGCGGCGGCATAGAAGGAATCGACCTCGGCCAGTCCCCTGCCCCGCTCGAATTCCTGGCGGATTCGCGTGACGATCGACTGCGTCAGCGACAAGCTGCCGCTGGAGAGCACGGAAAACACCCGCTCGCCAGGGATGACGAAACTGTGCATCTTGCAGCAGACGTTGATCTGATCGATGCCGGCGTTGGTGCGGGAGTCGGAGGCGAGGACCAGGCCCTCGTGAGTGCGGATGCCGAGACAGTAGGTCATGAAACGTGCGTTGCCGGGGGATGGATGCTGGGCTATTCCCGGTATGGAATTTGCAGCGTAGAGTACCTGATTGGCCGAATACCTGCTGCCGTCGGCCTCCCCGGGGTAGCGTCGCGATCGGAACTGCCTCGGGGACAGGCTGGACTGCCTCGCCATTGAGCGGTGGCCTGCAGCGATTCGTCCGGTGCTGGATGTTCTCGGTAGTCTGACGAGGAAGGCGGAGATGATGGCGGAGCATCGAGGGCTGGCGACGGTGTCTGCCCGGGCGTCGCCCCTCTGGGCGGACTACGAACTGTCGGCCGGCTTTGACGAGATGTTCACCGGCGTCGACAGTGTCCGGCCCCACTATGCCGCCCTGCGGGACTCGCTGCGATTCACGACCGACGATGACTTTCGCCGCCGCAAGGCGATGACCGATCTGTCGATGCGGCAGGATGGCGTCGGATTCACCGTCTATCGGGCCGAAGAGGGAATCGAGCGGGTCTGGCCGATGGACCCGATCCCGCGGATCATCCCGGCGGGCGAATGGCAGCGGATCGAAGCCGGCCTCATCCAGCGGATCAATGCCCTCAATCTGTTTCTCTGGGACATCTACCACGAGCAGTTCATCCTCCGAGACCGCGTTGTGCCGCCGCAACTCGTCCTCCAGGGAACGTCGTTCCGGCGGGAATTCGTCGGGGTCGACGTGCCCCGGCGGATCTACGTGCATATCTGCGGCAGCGATCTGATTCGGGCGGCCAACGGCGACTATCTGGTGCTGGAAGACAACGCCCGAACGCCGTCGGGGGTGAGCTACATGCTCCAGAACCGGCAGGTCCTCAAGCGGGTCTTTCCAGCGGTTTTCAACCGCTACGACGTGCTGCCCAACGATGAGTACCCCACCACCCTGCTCGACGTCCTGCGGTATGTCGCCCCGGAGTCGGCGGCCGATCCGACGGCCGTTTTGCTCAGTCCCGGCATGTACAACTCGGCCTATTTTGAACACAGCTTTCTGGCCCAGCGGATGGGCATTGAACTGGTTGAGGGCCGGGACCTGCAGGTCGACAACAATCGGGTCTTCATGCGAACGACCCGCGGTCTGCGGCAGGTCGATACGATCTACCGCCGCATCGACGACGATTTTCTCGACCCGCTCACCTTCCGGCCCGACAGCGTGCTGGGGGTGCCCGGCCT
>CAZIQV010000079.1:0-7815 GCA_964541275.1 uncultured Chitinophagaceae bacterium
GGGGCATTCCCTTCGAGGGCAACTACTCGTCGTGGCTCGAGCAGAAGCAGGCGCGGATGGCGCTTGAAGAGAAACAGGCCTCGTCCCGCCAGAAGACCCTGGCGAAGGAGTTGGAGTGGATTCGGATGTCGCCGAAGGCCCGGCAGGCCAAGAGCAAGGCCCGCGTCGCCGCCTACGAAAAGCTCGCCGCCGAGGAGGCCGCCGCCCGCGATACCGACGCCGAGATCACGATTCCCGCCAGCCGTCCGCTGGGCGACCAGGTGATCGATGCGGAGGGGATCTCCAAGGCCTTTGGCGACAAGCTGCTGTTTGAGAATCTCTCGTTTCGCCTGCCGCCCGGCGGCATCGTCGGCATCATCGGGCCCAACGGAGCCGGCAAGACGACGCTCTTTCGGATGCTTGTCGGCCAGGAGCAGCCCGACGCCGGTGCGATCAAGGTCGGCGGAACCGTCGACATCGGCTACGTCGATCAGAGCCGCGATGCGCTCGATCCCGACAAGACCGTTTTTGAGGAGATCTCCGGCGGTCACGACACGATTCAACTTGGCAAGCGGACGGTGAACGCCCGCAGTTATGTGGCCAAGTTCAACTTTATGGGGCCGGATCAGCAGAAAAAGGTCGGCACGCTCTCCGGCGGGGAACGCAACCGGGTCCACCTCGCCAAGCTGCTGCGAGCGGGAGCCAACCTGCTGCTGCTCGATGAGCCGACCAACGACCTCGATGTCGACACGCTCAGGTCGCTCGAGGAGGGCATTACGAACTTCGCCGGCAGCGTGGTGGTCATCACCCACGACCGCTGGTTCCTCGACCGGCTGGCGACCCACATTATCGCCTTCGAGGGGGACGGCTACGTCCACGTCTGCGAGGGGAACTTCGACGTGTATGAACGCAGCCGCAAAGAACGGCTCGGTGCCGATGCCGATGAGCCGCACCGATTCCGCTACAAGAAAATCCCCGGGTAGCGAGCCGGGGCGGCCTCGCCTTTTCGGGTTTCACGCTGCCGCCCGACAGCCCGGGGCTGGCGACCCGAGCCTGTCAACCCATCGGCAGTTGCACCGCGGCGGCGGCTGAGCGAATCTCCCTGGGCAGCGGGAAATAGACGTCCTCTTCGCGGATCGTCCGCTCTTCAACGGTGACGCCTGCCGGGGTTCCTCCGAAGCGTTCGCGCAGCCAGGCGACGCAGTCCTGCACCACCCGTTCCGGGGCACTTGCCCCGGCCGTGATCGCGACGGTCTCGACGCCGGCAAACCAGGCCTCGTCGATCTCGTCGGCACCGTCAATCAGGTGTGCCGACACCCCCTGCTCCCGGGCCAGTTCGGCCAGTCGCTGGCTGTTGGAGCTGTTCTGGCTGCCAAGCACCAGAACGATCTCCGACTCCTGCGACAACTGCCGCACCGCCTCCTGGCGGTTTTGAGTGGCGTAGCAGATGTCATCTTTGGGAGGGCCGACGAGTTGGGGGAACCGCGCCTTGAGTTGATTGATGATCCGGGAGGCGTCGTCGACCGAGAGTGTGGTCTGCGTGAGGTAGGCCAGCCGGTCGTCGGGTCCGAAAGGCAGGGCGGCGACTTCCTCAGCGGTCTCGACCAGAGTGAACGAGCCCGGAGCCTGACCCATCGTGCCGATCACCTCGTCGTGACCCTCGTGGCCGATCAGAAAAATATGGTAGCCCTGCTTCGCGTATCGCACGGCCTCAAGATGAACCTTGGTGACGAGGGGGCAGGTGGCGTCGATCGCCCGCAGCCGCCGCTCGCGGGCAACCCGCCGAACCTCGGGGGCGACGCCGTGCGCCGAGAAGAGGAGCGTCGCGGCTTCGGGCACCTCTTCGACGGCATCGACGAAAACCGCCCCTTCCTTCACGAACCGATCGACCACATGTTTGTTGTGGACGATCTCGTGGTAGACAAAAATCGGCGTCCCGTAGACCTGGATCGCGGTCTCGAGTGTCTCGATCGCCATGTTGACCCCGGCACAGAAGCCGCGGGGACCGGCAAGCAGGATTTTCATGAGCCGAGAACCTCAGGGCAGATTCCAAAGGAGCACGTCTTTACTCATCGTACTGTAAGATCGCGGGGAGGATCGACCAGAAGGTTTCGTTGAATCCAGCCCACATGTCGCCTGTCACCACTGCTCCCGATCAGGCGGCCCGGCGGGATCGGCCGGCGTGGCAACTTGCATCGCTGCCGACCACGCTCGATCCCCCAGCCGCCGAGGCCTTCTGCCGCCGGGTCGCCACCGCCCACTACGAGAACTTCAGCGTCGTCAGCCGGCTGGTGCCGGCGGACCTCCGGCAGGACTTCGCCAACATCTACGCCTATGCCCGCTGGAGCGACGATCTTGCCGACGAGTCGGGCGGCGACGCCACGGCTGTGCTGACGGACTGGCGGCAGGGCCTCGACCGCTGCTTCGCGGGCCGGCCCGACCATCCGGTGTTCGTCGCCCTCGCCCGGACCGTCGCCCGGCATCGGCTTGCGATCGAGCCCTTTGCCGACCTGCTCGACGCCTTCCTGCAGGATCAGTGGTGCCACCGGTATGCCGACCGCGGAGCGTTGCTCGCCTATTGCCGTCGGTCGGCCAATCCGGTCGGGCGGCTCGTGCTGGCCCTGGCTGACTGTCGCGACACCGAGCGGGTCGCCCTGTCTGATGCAATCTGTACCGGGCTGCAACTGATCAACTTCTGGCAGGACATTCGGCGAGACCGGCGGGCCGGCCGCATCTACCTGCCGGCGGCCGACATGCAGCGGCACGATGTCGACGAAACGATGCTCGACGCCGACCGGGCGGACCCGCGGCTTGCCGCCCTGGTGCGGGAGGAGGTCGCCTGGGCCCGGAGCTTCTTCGATCGGGGCGGGCCGCTCACCCGGACCGCTCCGCGGGTGCTGCGGCCGGCGATCGGTCTGTTTCTCGCCGGCGGCCGCGGAATCGCCGCCGCCATCGAGCGGGGCCGCTTCGACACGCTCAGCCGCCGGCCCACCCTCACGCGTCCGGCCCGCCTCGCGTTGGTCGCCCGGGCCGCGGCGGGTGTCGTCGGCGGCCGGATCGGCGACCTCCTCGCGGGGAGGCGGACCGGCTGATGCGACGCGGTGACGCTGCCGCCTGCGAGGCGATCCTGGCTGCCAGCGGCTCGAACTTTGCCGTGCCGTTGCGTCTGCTTCCCGCGGAACGGCGGCGGGGATCGATCGCCCTGTATGCCTTCTGCCGCCTGGCAGACGACATCGTTGATGACGCCCTCGACGAACGGCAGGCAGCCGCGCGGCTCGACCGGTTCGAGCAGCAGCTCGGCGACGGGCTCGCCGGCCTGCCGGTCGCTGATCCGGTGCTCCGGGCGATCGCCGCGACCGCAGGCCGGTTCGCGATTCCGCCCCGGCATCTCTTTGCGGTCATTGCTGGCGTGCGGGCCGACCTGACCCGGCGGCGGTACGAGACGGTGGCCGATCTCGTCGCCTACTGCCGGCAGGTCGCCTCGGCCGTCGGGCTGGCCGCCGTGCCGATCTGGGGGCTGCGGGACGGCGTGCCGCCCGCCGACTGGATGCCTGCCGCCGACGCCTGCGGTCTCGCCTTTCAGTGGACGAACATCCTGCGGGATATCGTTGAGGACCGCGGCCGGGGTCGGATCTACCTGCCGCGGGAGTCATTCGTCGCCTGCGGCTGCGAACCTGCCTGGCTCGACGGCCCGGTCGGCGATTCGGCCGATCCGGGATTCGCCGCCCTCGCCGCCGCCGAAGCCGCCCGCTGCCGCCGCTGGTTTGCTGAGGCTGCCCGTCTTGACGCGGTGCTCTCGGCTGATGGCCAGCGGGTCTTCCGGGCGATGTATGGTGTCTATGGTGAATTGTTCCGGGCTGTCGAAACGGCCGGGGCGGAAATTTTTTTCCGCCGGGTGCGGCCGCCGCGGTGGCGGCTGCTTCTCGGCGGGCTTGCCTGCTTGATCGGGGGACCACAGTGATTGCCGATGCCCTCAGCAGTTCGGCCGCTGGCCCATCTCTGCCCCCGGAACCGCCGCGGGTGGTTGTTGTCGGGGGCGGGCTTGCCGGGCTTGCGGCGGCCGCCGCTCTGCTCGACGCCGGGCTGGCCGTGCACCTCGTCGAGGGCCGTCGGCAGTGCGGCGGCCGCGCCGCCTCGTTTGCCGACGCTGCTGACGGCGGCCTCGTCGACGCCTGCCAGCATGTCGCGATGGGCTGCTGCACGAATTTTCTTGACCTCTGCCAGCAGGCCGGCCTCGGCCGGTTCCTGCGGCGGGACCGGACGCTCTGGTTCATCGGCCCCGACGGTCGCCGGACCGCCTGCAGCCCGGTGGGCTGGCTGCCGGCACCGCTGCATCTCGCGCCGCTGTTGCTGGGCATGCGGCACTTCTCGCTTGCCGAGCGGCTGTCGCTGGCCCTCGGCATGCTCAAGCTGGCGGCCTGGCGATCGCCCGCCGGCGAAGAACAGGAGCCGACCGCGGCAAACTGGCTGGCCGCCCGGCAGCCGGGGCGGGTCATCGAACTGTTCTGGCAGCCGGTCATCGAAAGTGCGCTGGGCGAGTCGATCGACCTCGTCGGCCTCGGGGCGGTCCGGAAGGTCGCGGTCGACGGGTTTCTGGCCCATCAAACGGCCGCCGACCTCTGGGTTCCGACACGGCCGCTCGGCGAGCTGTTTGGGAAGCATCTCACCGACTGGCTCGCTGCCCGGGGGGCGACGATCAGCCTCGGCCGGCAGGTGACCGCCGTTGAGTTGGCTCCCGGAGGCCGGGCCGCGGCCGTCTCGGCGGGTGGCGAGCGGATTGCGGGCGATGCGGTGGTGCTCGCGGTGCCCTGGCGGGCCGCGGCTCGATTGGTTCCCGACCTGCTGCCTGCCGTCGATGCCTCCTTTGTCGGGTCCCCGATCACGGCCGTCCACCTCTGGTTCGACCGGCCGATCCTCGATTTGCCCCATGCGGTGCTCGTCGGTCGGGTCTCGCAATGGGTTTTTCCGGGTGAGGCGGCGGCTGACGCCGCTGGCCAGGTCGATGCGGCCGATCGCCCGGGGCATCACTGCCAGGTGGTCATCAGCGCCTCGCGGGGCGTCTGCGACGGCGACCGCGGCCGGCTGCTTGAGACGGTGGTCGGCGAGTTGCGCGAGGTCTTTCCGGCGGCCGCCGCGGCGGAGTTGCTGCGGTCTCGGATCGTCACCGATCCGACGGCGGTCCTGTCGGTCCGCCCGGGTGTTGAGCGGGTCCGCCCGTTGACCGACACCCCGGTGGAGAACCTCTTTCTCGCTGGCGATTGGACGGCGACAGGCTGGCCTTCCACGATGGAGGGGGCCGTTCGCAGCGGTCGGATCGCCGCTGCGGCGGTGGCCCGATCGCTCGGCCGGACGCCGTTGCCGCTGACTGCCGATCTGCCGAAGAACGCGGCGATCAGACTGCTGGTGGAGCCCCGCCGCAGCGGTGCGCAGGCTGCCGAATGAATCAGCGGCGACGCCCGCACCGGCAGCATTCAGCGGTTTTTTCGGCAATTTTCTTGCCTGACCCGCAACCCTGAACTAGTTTCAACTAAGAAGGCAGGACTCTCAGGAAACCCGCGTCTCAGCATGAGACGATGGTCCGCGGCGGTGGTCGAGATCACCGCCGGACCGAAACCCACGCAAGGGAACCCCCGCAAGGAAACCACCACATGATCAATCAGGTGACGCCCACCGATCAGGGCGTCAATGGAATCGGCTCGATGTCGAGTGTCTGGGCGATTGTCGAGGCGACCAAAGCTGGCGCCTCCGACGCCCGGGCGGCGGCGGCAAATGCGCTCCCCCTCACCGCCAAAGCGATTCGCTCCGGCATCCATGCCACCGGCTTTGCGGTCGGTTTCACGGTCTGCTTTCCGGCTTATCTCGTGGCTCGGCTCCTCCCCCGCGACAATTGTGTGGCGTATGGGCTGGTCGACGGCAGCCGGGCGGCCTGCGATCTTGCCCGCGAGACAGTGCGTCCGCCGGCCACCCGCGAGGCGGCGGGCGAGTTGGCAATCGCCCAGGTATGAGTCCGCAGTCTGGCGTCGTCAGTGCGGTGAGCGGCCAGCGTTTGCCGGACCTCATCGCCGCACCGGCCGCCGCCGAATTCAGTCAAGCGACACCCCCCGTGGTCATGGAGGACCGGCCCCAGCCCGGCGGTTCCGCCGGCTGCAAGCTCCGGAACCGACCGTCCCAGCCCTGATCAGAGGAAATCCCCCATGACACGTTCGGAATTTGGTTATTTCTGCGCCGGCGTTGCCGCGGGCGCAGCCGGTCACAAGTTTTACCCGCAGCTGCAACAGAAGCTCGCTCCTTACATGGCCGGGGCGCTGGTCTTCGCCCAACAGGCGTTTGGCGATGCGCTGAAAAACGCCATGGCAGCCGCCGAAGCGATGCAGGCTGCCGGCGGCCCGGTTGCCGCCGACTTCTTCACCGCGGCCGCCGACTCGGGCGGGCAGGCTGCGACCGCTCCGGAAGCGAATGCCGAAGCTGCCCGCGGTGCAGCCTGAGTCCGACCCCTCCGGATCCCCCTCACAGTCCCCACCAGCCGCCATCTCTACCGCCAACAGCGAGCCCTCACGATGAGCATTCGCGTTACCTTCCCCAAGGCCGGGCAGATCAAGGTGCACGGTTCGCTGTTTGCCGACGCCGAAAGCGTGGCCTGCCGGCGGTTTATCGAGCGGGTCTTTGAGGCAGAGGAGGTCGAGCACGTCACGCTTGCCGGCGGCAGTGAACCCGGGGTGGTGCTCCGGTTCGCCACAGGGAAGACAACAGCCACCCGGCTGCTGGCAAAGTTGTCGGAGCGGCTGGCGGCAACAGCCCCCGAGGCCGACCCTGCGGGCCGGGCGTCAACGGGGCCGGCAGTCACACCGACCGCCGCCTGGGGCCGCTGCGGTCGGGGCGAGGTGCAGCTGCAGCGGCACGACGGTCATGTGTCGAGCTGGTGCGTGGTCCGCGAGCGGTTCGGCTACGTCAAGCTCCGGCATCCCTCCCTCCACCGCCGCAGCGAAGTGGCCCAGGCGGTCGAGCGAGAGCTGATGAGCGTGCTGGGCATTGAAAAGTACGCGACCAACACGCTGCTTTCGACGCTCGCCGTTGACTACGACCCGCGGCACCTCTCCCGGCAGCAGGTCGTCGAAATCCTCGACAACGTCCTCGCCGGCACCAGCGTGCCGAAAAAGCTCGACAAGCTCGACCTCTCGCTGGCGTTGTGCACCGCGAGCCTGCCGCTGGCAGCGGCGGCCCAGTTTGCCTTTCCGCCGCTGCTGCCGGTGGCGGCGGTGCTGTTTGTCTATACGTCGATTCCGACTTTTCAGGGCGCCTACGAACTCACCGTCAAGGAAAAGCGGCTCGGCTGCGACACCCTCGACGCCCTCGTCGTCGTCGGCTGTCTGGCAACCCTGCAGCTTTTCCCCGGAGCGGTCCTCTGCTGGTGTCTGGCACTCGGCCGGACGCTCGTGCAGCGAACCGAGGACCGCTCCAAAAAGATGCTGCTCAACGTCTTCGGGAAACAGCCCCGGTTTGTCTGGGTCGTCCAGAACGGCGTTGAGATCCAGGTGCCGATGCAGGATCTCAAGCAGGGCGACACGATCGTGGTCAACACCGGCGATGTGATGCCGGTCGACGGCGTCGTCTCCGAGGGCTATGCGATGATCGACCAGCATGCCCTCACCGGTGAGAGTACGCCGGCGGAAAAGGGCCCCGGGGACCGCGTCTTTGCCTCGACGGTCCTCGTCGCGGGCAAGGTCTTTGTGGCGGTGGAATGTAGCGGCACCGAGACGGCCAGCGCGAAGATCGGCAAGATCCTCGCCGACACCGCCGGCTACAAGCTCTCGCGGCAGCATGCCGGCGAGCGGCTGG
>CAZIQV010000080.1:0-2364 GCA_964541275.1 uncultured Chitinophagaceae bacterium
TCTTCATGACGCAGGCTGTTGTGCCCGGCATGCTGGCTTCGGGCTGGGGCCGGGTGATCATGATCGGCAGCTGCACGAGCCTGTTCGGCTTTCCGGGTCTCGGGCCCTACACCGCCAGCCGGGGCGGCATCCGCCAGCTGACGATGAGCCTGGCGTCGGAGTTCGGGCCCCAGGGCGTGACAGTCAACTGCCTCGCCCCGGGCTGGTTTCGCACGGCACAAAACGACGTGCTCTACCGCGATGCCGACTGGCTGGAGTCGATCGTCTCGCGGACGCCGCTCCGCCGGCCGGGCCGGGCTGACGACCTCGACGGGGCGGTGGTGTTCCTCGCCTCCGAGGCCAGCCGGTTTGTCACCGGCCAGACGCTCATGGTCGATGGCGGCTTCACCACCGGAGAGACCCGAGCCCTGCCCGCGAGCGGGTGAGTCCCGGCAGGCTGGTTGCCCCGGAAATCCCCGCTGGCCCGATTTTTCCGGCAAATCTGGCGGTCCCGGACGTAATCGTCGACGGTATCATCCATAGTAGTATGACGCTCTCGCCGCCGCGGTCGGCCTGCCGTCGGTCAACATCGCCAACCTTTTTGGGGAAAACAGCATGCAGAGCCGCCGCCGCTTCGTCCTTCGCTCGCTGGGCGGGTCGCTCGCGCTGCCGACCCTGGCGTCGCTGGCGGCTGATCCGCAGCCGCCGGTGCTGGCGACCACCGGGGCGGGAGTGGCCGCCCCCCGATTTGTCGCAATCGGCAACCTGCTCGGCTTTCAGCGGAATCAGTTCTTCCCCGAGACAACCGGAAAGCAGTTTGAGGAGACGACGCTGCTGAAGCCGCTGGCGGCCAACCGGGATCGAATCACCGTTCTTCGGGGGCTCGACCATGGCCTGCGGGGCGGGCACTTCGCGGTCCACACGTTCCTGTCGGGGGTGCTGCATCACGAGGCCCGGCATCGTCCCGATGGCAACGTCACGATCGACCAGTTCATTGCCGATGAGGTTGGTCGGCAGACCCGGTTCCCCTCGCTGACAGTCGGGTCCGAGGGGGGCATCCACGGCGGCTGCCAGATTGCCTGGACCAAGGCAGGCGTGCGGGTGCCGCCGATCACCGGTCCGGCGGAACTCTTCGAAAAGCTGTTTGTGACTGAGTCGGCCGCCGCCCGGCAGGCCGCCGCCCGGGCCAACGCGGTTCAGGGGTCGATCCTCGATACGGTCGGCGAAGAGGTCGCGGGACTCTCCCGGGCCGTCAACGCCGCTGACCGCACGCGGCTCGACGACTATCTTGCCGCGGTCCGCGATGTCGAAAAACGGGTGCAGGCCCGCCGCCGCTGGCACGATCAGCCCAAGCCGGTGCCGCCGCTGGACCGGCCTGCCGATACGAACTTTGTCGACGACCTGCCGTTGCTCTACGAGTTGCTTGCCCTGGCCTTGCAGACTGACTCGACGCGGGTGGCGACCCTTGAGATTGGCGGCAGCTTCCTGCCGCAGAATCTCGGGATCGAAAAGTCGTATCACAGCCTTTCGCACCACGGCAACGACGAGGAAACGATCGCCCACCTGATCACGCTGGAGACCTACCAGTTCGAGCAGTTCAACACGTTCCTCAATCGGCTGGCCGGCATTCAGGATGGCGAGGGGACGCTGCTCGATTCGACCACGGTGCTCTTCGGCAGCGGCATGGGCGACGGCAACCGGCACACCAACACCGATCTGCCGATTGTGCTTGCCGGAGGAGGCTTTGGCAGCGGGCAGTACCGGAAGCTGCCGGCGGAAGGGCCGGGCAAGGTGCCGCTGTGCAACCTGCTGCTCGGGATCGCCCACCGCATGGGGGTGCGGGCCGACAGCTTCGGGACCAGCACCGGGGTCTTCACCGGAGTCTGAGCGGCATGCGGCTTGCTTCGGAATTTTGCCAGCGGATCGTCGCCGGCTGCCGCTGGGTGATCTTCGCGGCCGGCTTTTCGGCTGCGAGCCTGGGGACGGGCCAACTCCTGGCCGCCGAGTCGCCGCCGGGCGATGTTGCCGGGCGGTTCCTCAAGCGGTACTGCCTCGACTGCCACAGCGGCGCGGAAGCAGAAGCGGGCCGCGATTTCAGCTCGTTCCGCCTGCCGCCAGATTCTGCAGCCGGGCTGGCGACCCTCGACGAGGTGCTGCTGCAGGTTGAGCTTCGGCAGATGCCCCCGCCCGACGCCGAGCAGCCGTCACCGGATGAAAGGGAGGCTCTCGTGGCCGCCCTCCGGCAGGGGCTGGTTGCGGTCCGCGAGCGGTTCAGCAAGGGGACGCCCCGCAGCACGCTGCGGCGGCTGTCGTATCGGGAGTACGAGAACACGCTGGCGACGCTGGTCGACCGCCAGGTCGAGACCCTCGGGCTGACGGCCGGGT
>CAZIQV010000080.1:2374-7738 GCA_964541275.1 uncultured Chitinophagaceae bacterium
CGGGTTCCCCCGCGAGCAGAGCGAGGAATCCTTCGACACGCTCGGGGCGGGCCAGGTCACGTCTGGCTTTCTGCTCGATCGATTCTTCCAGGCGGCCGACCGGCTGGTGGAGTATCGGCTCGGTCGCCGCTCGGCGGGCGGAGCTGCTGCGGCCGGCCTTGCGGCGGAGCCGCAGACCTGGACCTTCACTGACAACTTCAGACAGTACGAGGAGCTCACCGGCGCGCACAAGCGGGTCTTCAACTACGAGTCGCTCTGTCTCTACGAGCAGCCCAACACCGACACCCGGCAGGGAGGCTACGCCCACATCGAGGATTTTCTCGAAGGCGTGCCGCTGTCGGGACGCTACCGGATCGAGGCCCACGCCCAGGCCTTTCACCGCGACACCCACTACGACCCGAAGATCTTTCGGATCGACTTCTCCGAGCCGTTTCAGCTGGCGGTCGTTCCCGGCGATGCCACCAAGGGCCACATCCATTACCCGCAGGCCGTCGAGCCGGTTCTGGGGACGGCGCTCGTTCCCGACGACGCTCCGGCCTGGCTCGCCTTTGAGGTCTGGCTGGAGGCGGGCCAGACGCCGCGGTTCATCTTCCCCAACGGTCCGTATGAGTCCCGGGCCTCGGTGATCGAGGTCAACAAGCGGTACAAGGACGAGTTTGATCCCAAGACCTATCGTTCCGGCGTCGTGCGAACCCACATCCTGCTCGAGGGGGCCCTGCCCCACATCCGGATTGGCGAGGTGAGGATCACCGGGCCGCTGCCGGAGCCGGGGGGCAGCCGGGAGGAGCGGGCCGTCTTCGGGCCGGCTGGCTTTGCTGCCGACCGGGCGACCGACCAGCTGCTCGCCTTTGCCGAGCGGGCCTTTCGCCGGCCGCTGGAGCCAGCCGAGGCCGATCGCATCGAGGCGTTTCACGAAGCGGCGCTTCGGGCAGAGGGAGCGACGCCCCGGCAGGCGGCCCTCGACACGGTCAAACTGGTGCTCTGCTCCCCCTCGTTTCTCTCGCTCGGCCGGGTCGGCAGCGGGCCGCGGGAGTGGCTCGATCGGTTTGAATTGGCGGCCCGGCTCTCCTATGCGGTCTGGGGTCGCCCGCCCGACGCGGCTCTGCTGGCGGCGGCTGCCGCCGGTGATCTTGGCGAGCCGGCAGGGCTGCGGCAGCAGGTCGACCGGCTGCTGCGGGATGACCGGGCCGACGAATTCGTCGCGGCCTTCCTCGACGGCTGGCTCAAGCTCGCGAAGATTGGCAGCCTGCCGCCGCCGCGGCCCAATGCCCGGGAGTATTACGCCGAGGACCTGCCGGCTTCGATGAAGCGCGAGGTCCGGCTCTTCTTCCGGCATCTGCTGGAAACCGACGGGCCGCTCGACGCCTTCATCGACGCCGACTTTACCTACGTCGACAAGAAGCTGGCCGGGCTCTATCGGCTGCCGGAGCGAAAGACGCTGCGGCTTGCCGACGGCTTTGCCTGGGTACCGTTGCGGGCCGACTCGCACCGCGGCGGTCTGCTCGGCATGGCGGCCGTGCTCACCGCCAGCGCCAATGGCGTCGAGACGTCGCCGGTGACCCGCGGTGTCTGGGTTTCCGAGGCCATCCTCGGCATCAGCCCGCCGCCGCCGCCGCCGAACGTGCCGGCGATCGAGGCGAATGTTTCGGGAGCGAAGACGATCCGGGAGAAGCTCGCGCGGCACAGCCAGGACACCAGCTGCGGCGGCTGCCACCGCAAGATCGATCCGCTCGGTTACGGCCTGGAGCGATTTGATCCGATCGGCCGGCCCCGCAGTCGCTATCCCAAGGATCAGGGCGACACCGAGATCGATGCCTCGGGCGAATTTCCCTCCGGCGAGACCTATGCCGACTTCGAGAGCTTTCGGCGGCAGCTGCAGGCCCGCTACCGCGACCGGCTCACCCACACGCTGGTGACAGAACTGCTGACCTACGCCACCGGCCGCCGGCTGGAGCGGGCCGATCAGTTTGCACTCGCCGACCTCGTCGAGCGGCTTCGCGAGCAGGATTCGGGTCTGCGGACGCTGGTGATCGAGACGCTGACGAGTGATCTCGTTCGTCGGCCCTAACTGCCGACCCTGACCGCCGGCGGTGAGCGGGCAGCCGGCGGTAACTCCCTCGGTGCGGCTGCAGCCGCTAGACCACCTCGACGGTGTTGCTCAGCGAGCCGATCCCGCTGACGCCGATCGTGACCCGGTCGCCGGCCGCGAGGGTGAAGGATTCGTCGGGCACGACGCCCGTGCCGGTCAGCAGGATCACGCCGTGGGGAAACGACTGGCTCTTCCAGAGGTGGTCGGTGAGGTCGGCGAACGGCCGCTTGATCTGCTGGATGCCGGACTCGCCGCTGAAGACCTCGCTGCCCGCCCGCGTGATTGAAATGCCGATCGTCCACCTGCGGATGGCCGGCTCGTCGGCTGTCAGCAGGATCCAGGGCCCGAGGCTGCAGGAGCGGTCATAGATCTTGGCCTGCGGCAGGTAAAGCAGGTTCTCGCCTTCGATGTCTCGAGAACTCATGTCGTTGCCGATCGTGCAGCCGACTAGCCGGCCGTGCCGGTTCATCACCAGGGCGAGTTCCGGTTCCGGAACGCTCCAGCCGGCGTCCCGGCGGATGCCGACGAACTCGTCGGGGCCGACCACCTTGTCGCCGAGACTCTTGAAAAAGATCTCGGGCCGCACCGCGTCGTAGACTCTGTCATAGGCGGTGGCGCTGAAGTCAGACTCCTCCATCCGCGCGGCCTTGCTGCGAAGATAGGTCACACCGGCGGCCCAGACTTCCTGCCGCTCAACGGGTGCCAGCAGCCGCACCTCGGCCAGGGGCACCGCGGTTCCCGGCCCGATCGCCGCCATTGCTGCGGCGGCCGGTGACTCGGCGTCGAGCAGTTCGGCGAGGCTGGCAATTCCGGCCGGCCGAAGGTCGACCAGGGTTTGGTTGTCGAGGACGAGCCCGACCCCGATGTCGCCGCCGGCCTCGGTGAACCGGCAGACGCGGACGTGCTGGTTGGACGGGGCAGCTTCCATCATGCGAGGGCGGCGTCTGCGGGACGGGAGGTGTGGCGGCGGTGTGGCAGGCCGGTGCGAGGGGC
Organism: uncultured Chitinophagaceae bacterium; assembly: GCA_964541275.1. Classification (GTDB taxonomy): domain Bacteria; phylum Planctomycetota; class Planctomycetia; order Pirellulales; family UBA1268; genus UBA1268. The sequence goes on from CAZIQV010000080.1 coordinate 5,457, forward strand.
TTCTTTCGAAACGGCACTATATTGGCAGCGTCACAGCCACTCAACCGCCTTTGCCCGAGGATGCCGATGGGTCAACCGGACGACGAACTTCTCACCGGGACCGATCCCGACATCTACGACATCGCCACCGCGGCGGCCGGCCCGGCTGGCACGCTGCCGCTGACCGACACGCTGCTGCGGGAAAGCCCGAGCGGGGATCTCTTCGGCCTGTCCCAGAACGTCGGCATGGGCTGGAGCCCGGGCCGGTCGGCCGACCGCCAGGTGCTGATTCTGTCGACGCAGGGGGGCGTGCGGGCGGCCGACGGCAGCCCCGTGGCGCTCGGCTACCACACCGGCCACTGGGAGATCGGCCTGCTCGTCCAGGCGGCGGCTGAGGAACTGACCCGGCTCGGGGCGGTGCCCTTTGCCGGCTTCTGTTCCGACCCCTGCGACGGCCGCACGCAGGGAACGGCCGGCATGTTCGACAGCCTCCCCTATCGCAACGACGCGGCGATCGTCCTCCGCCGGCTGGCCCGGTCGCTGCCGCGGCGGGAGGCGGTCCTCGGCATCGCCACCTGTGACAAGGGGCTGCCCGCCATGCTGATGGCGATCGCCGGCCTGCCGGAGCTGCCGGGTGTGATCGTGCCCGGCGGCGTCACGCTGCCGCCGCGGGCAGGCGAGGACGCCGGCACGATTCAGACGATCGGCACCCGCTATGTCCATGGTCAGCTCAGCCTCGAAGCGGCGGCCGACCTCGGCTGCCGGGCCTGCGCCTCACCCGGCGGCGGCTGCCAGTTTCTCGGCACCGCGGCGACTGCGCAGGTCGTCGCCGAGGCCCTCGGTTTGACGCTGCCGCACGCCGCCCTCGCCCCGAGCGGCCAGCCGGTCTGGCGGGATCTCGCGGTCCGCTCGGCCCGCGCGGCAGTCGCCCTCGCCGCGGCCGGGCAGGTGACCGGCAGCCTGCTCACTCCGGCGAGCATCCGCAATGCGATGATCGTCCACGCCGCGTTTGGGGGATCGACCAATCTGCTGCTGCATCTGCCGGCGATCGCCCATGCGGCCGGCCTGCCCCGGCCGACCCTCGCGGAGTGGGTTGCCGTCAATCAGCAGACGCCCCGCCTGGTCAGCGTGCTGCCCAACGGTCCGGTTCACCATCCGACCGTGCGGGTCTTTCTCGCCGGAGGGGTGCCGGAAGTGATGCTTCATCTCGACCGGCTCGGCCTGCTCGACACGTCCGTCATGACCGTGTCGGGCCGCCGGCTCAGCGATGTGCTCGCCTGGTGGGAGGGGAGCGACCGCCGGCGGCGGTTCCGGGCGATCCTCGAGCAGCAGGACGGCGTCGACCCGGATGCGGTGATCTTCTCTCCGGAGGCGGCGGCCGCCTGCGGCCTGGCCGGCACGATGGCGTTTGTCGAAGGCAGCATCGCGCCGGGTGGCGGCGTGGTGAAGGCGACGGCGATCGACCCGGCGGTCGTGGCGGCCGACGGCGTCTATCGCCACACCGGCCCGGCGCGGGTCTTCGCCAGCGAGGCGGCGGCGATGGCGGCGATCAAGGCCGGAAGCATCGTGTCCGGCGACGTGCTGGTGCTCACCGGGATTGGTCCGCTCGGGACCGGCATGGAGGAGACGTATCAGGTGACCAGCGGCCTGAAGCAGCTGCCCTTTGGCAACCGGGTCGCACTGATCACCGACGCCCGCTTCTCCGGCGTATCGACCGGCGGCTGCATCGGGCATGTCGCCCCCGAAGGCCTCGCCGGCGGGCCGATCGGGCGGCTGCTCGACGGCGACCGCATTGCCATCGAGATCGATACCCGGCGGGCCGTCGGCCGGGTCGATCTCGTCGGCAATGCCACGCGGGAGTTCTCCCCGTCCGAAGCAACAGGTGAACTCGCCGCCCGGCCGCTGCGAGCCGACATGGCCCCCGACCCCCGGCTGCCGGCTGACACGCGGCTGTGGGCAGTGCTGCAAAACGCCAGCGGCGGCACCTGGGGAGGCTGCGTCTACGACGCCGAGCTGATCACGGCTGCGGTTGGGGCGTCGGCGTCCTGAAGCACGACAGCCGCTATCACCGTGGGGGCCGGGTGGGCTACATTCCCCGACAGCCTGATCGTTCCACCACGAGACTGAGGAGCCCAGCGAGCCTACCATGCCCGAACTGCCGAAGCACTATGACCATGCCGCCGCCCAGACCCGCTGTCGCGAACGCTGGGATGCCGGCCGCTTCTGGCACGCCGAACCGGGTGACGACCGGCCGGTCTTTTCGCTCGTCATTCCGCCGCCGAACGTCACCGGTGCGCTTCACC
>CAZIQV010000081.1:0-7734 GCA_964541275.1 uncultured Chitinophagaceae bacterium
ATCGAGGGCTGCTACGATCAGGTGCCGCATCACACCATCTATCTGGCTGAGGACTACCGGGAGAATCTCGCTGATATCGAACGGCGGCACCGCCTCAGCAGCGACCCGTCGATGTACGTCCAGAACGCGTCGGTGACCGATCCGACCCTCGCCCCGGCCGGCATGAGCACGCTCTATGTGCTGCTGCCGGTGAGCCAGCGGCATCCCAATATCGACTGGCGGCGGGAGGCGGCGGGATTCCGCGAGGTCGCCCTCGACCAGTTGGAACGGATCGGCATCTCGGGCGTCCGCTCGCGAATCCGCTTTGAGAAAATGGTCACCCCGGACGACTGGCAAGAGGAGTACGCCATCTATCGCGGCGCAACGTTCAACCTGTCGCATGACCTCAACCAGATGCTGCACATGCGGCCGCACAACCGGTTCGAGGACATTGAGGGAATGTATCTCGTCGGCGGCGGAACCCATCCCGGCAGCGGCCTCCCGGTGATTTACTCATCGGCGCGGATCACCTCCGACCTGCTGTTGGAAGACCTCGGAATCGCCGCGACGCCGACGGCTGCCAACGGCGTGGTTGCCGGTTGGGAAACCCCGGCCGCAGTCCGCCCTGAGCCGGTCGGCAGCGGCTGAGAGCCGGCCGCAATCCAGGCCCGCCGCCGGCGGCGGGGGCCCGTCAACAGAGGAGCACCGATGGAGAGGACGACCGACATCGTGACCGCAGCCACGGGCATCGAGCCGCCTGCCATTCCGTCGCGGCCGCAGTTGACCGACGCCGAGGTCGGCAATCGCGTGATCGTCGTCGGCAGCGGCCTCGGTGGCCTCGCCGCCGCCTGCACCCTCGCGGCCCGCGGTTACGCCGTCACGCTGTGCGAAAAAAACGACTGGGTCGGTGGCAAGGCGGCCGTACTTGAGGCCGAAGGCTTCCGCTTCGACATGGGACCGACCATCCTGACGATCCCGGCAGTGCTGGCCCGGATCTTCGGCGAGGCGGGCCGGCCGCTGGAATCGGCTCTCGACCTGGTTCCGCTCGACCCGCAGTGGCGGAGCTTCTTTGTCGACGGCAGCACGCTCGACCTTCAGGCCGACGTTGCCGCGATGCAGGCCACGCTCGATGCCTTCGCCCCCGGCACCGGTGTCGGAGACGGCTATGGCCGATTCATGGAACTGGCTCGGCGGCTCCACAAGATCTCCGACGACTTTTTCTTCTGGCGATCGGTCGGGGGTCTCAAGGACATGTTCGACCCGCGGCGGAGCGTCACCATCTCGATGCTCAAAGAAGTGATGGGGATGCGGCCCGGCCACAGTGTCGCCAACACGATTCGCTCGTTCGTGCCCGACAGCCGGGCCGCCCAGATGCTCGACCATTACACGCAATATGTCGGCAGCTGCCCCGACTCGTCACCGGCCGTGCTCTGCGGCATCGCCCACATGCAGTCGCAGGACGGCGTCTGGTATCCGCGAGGCGGCACCGGTGCGGTCCCCCGGGCCCTCGCCGGCCTCGCGGTCGACCTCGGTGTCGAAATCCGCACCCGCACGGCTATCCGACGGATCATCGTCGAAAACGGCCGGGCGACCGGCGTGCTCACCGCCGATGGCGAGACGATTCGCGGCGGCGCCGTCGTCAGTAATTCCGACAGCGTCCGCACCCACCGCGAACTGCTCGACGGCCCGCCGCAGAAACGGTTCCTTGGCCGCCGCAAGTACGAGCCGGCCTGCTCCGGCGTGGTGCTCTACCTCGGCCTCGACCGCCGCTACGACCAGTTGCTTCATCACAACTTCGTTTTCTCTGCCGACCCGCACGAAGAGTTCGATGCGATCTACCGTCGGGGCGAGCCGGCGGCCGACCCCACCTGCTATGTCTGCGCGCCGGCGGTCACGGAACCGGAGGTCGCCCCGGCCGGCGGCGAGGCGTTGTATGTGTTGGTTCATACTCCGTATCTGCGGCCCCACCACAACTGGGCGAAGATGCTCGCACCCTACCGGGAGCGGATCATCGATAAACTCAAGCAGACCGCCGGGCTTGCAGACCTCGAGCAGCACATCGTCTTCGAACACGCCCTGTCGCCGCAGGACATCGAGGACCGCTACCAGGTACTCGACGGTGCGATCTACGGCCTTGCAAGCCACGGGCGATTCCTCGGCGCGTTCAAGCCGGCCAACCGGTCGCCGGACATCGAAGGCCTCTACCTTGCCGGTGGCTCGGCCCATCCCGGACCGGGAATGCCGATGGTGATGATGTCGGGCTGGATCGCCGGCGACTGCGTCGATCAGGATCGGCTGGTCGAACCGACCGCCGCCGCCTGCGCAGCACCGTGACCGCCGACGCTCAAGCGGCGGGCGGACGGCCCGAGCGGCAGGGACTGCCTGCCTACAACCGCTGGCTGCACGGCTGGTTCATGTGGTATGTCCGGGGCTATCTTCGCCGCCACTTCCATGCCGTCCGTCTCCTGAAGCCGATCGATCCCACCGCCCCCGCCGTTCCCGACCTCGGCGGCGAACCGACGCTGATCTACACCAACCATCCCGGCTGGTGGGACCCGCTGATCTTTCTCGCCGTGGCCGAGCGGCTCTATCCCGACCGGCTCAACTACGGGCCGATCGATGCGGCCGCCCTCGGCAAGTACTCATTCCTCGAATCGATCGGCTTTCTCGGCATCGAACCCGACAGCTGGAAAGGAGCGGCCCGGTTTCTGCGGCTTGCCAGGGCGGCCTTCGAGCGGCCCGATGTGCTCTTCTGGGTCACCGCCCAGGGGCACTTTGCCGACCCCCGGCAGCGGCCGATTGACCTGCGACCGGGCGTCGGCCACGCCGCCGCCGCGGCCCGCCGCGGCCTCGTGGTTCCCCTGGCGCTGGAATACCCGTTCTGGAACGAGCGGCTCCCCGAGGCGGTCGTCGCCTTCGGCCCACCCCAGCCGATCGCCGCCTTTCCCGACCGCGACGCCGACGCCTGGAACGGGCATCTCGCCGAACTGCTGGAACAGACCCAGAGCCGGCTGGCAGCGGCGGCGATCAGCCGCGATCCGACTACCTTCCAGCGGCTGGCGACCGGCCGGACTGGCGTCGGCCTGATGTATGACACGATCCGTCGGCTGCGAGCCCTGCTGCTCGGCCAGCGATTCAACCCCGCCCACGGAAGCGAATGACCATCACCCCGGCCACGATCGTGCTGCTGGCAGCCGGCATCGCCGCGGCGGTTGCGGCGGTGCCGGCCGGTCTGTTGCTGGTGAATCTCCGGCAGTTCCGGCCCGGCCCGCCGCCGCCGGCCGACCGGCCGAAGGTCTCGGTGCTCGTGCCGGCCCGCAACGAAGCGGCGGCGATCGGCCGGCTGCTCGACACCGTGCTGGCCAGCGGCGGTGTCGACCTCGACCTGGTGGTGCTCGATGACGCCAGCGACGATGACACTGCCGGCATCGTCGCCGCCCGGGCCGACCAGGACAGCCGGGTTCGGCTGCTCGCCGGCCGCCCGCTGCCCGCCGGCTGGTGCGGCAAACAGCATGCCTGCTTCCAACTGGCTGCCGCGGCCCGCCACGAGACGCTGGTATTCCTCGATGCCGACGTGCGGGTGACGCCCGACGCGATCGCCCGCGGGGTCAGCTTCCTTCGCCAGACCGGCGCCGGGCTGGTGAGCGGCTTTCCGCGGCAGGAGACGCCCTGCCTGCTCGCCTGGCTGCTGCTGCCGCTGATCCATTTTGTGCTGCTCGGCTTTCTCCCCTTGCGGCACAGCCGACGGTCGACCGACCCGGCGGTTGCCGCCGGCTGCGGCCAGTTCTTCATCACCACCCGGGAAGCCTACGGCGCGGCGGGGGGGCATGCCGCAATCGCGGCCTCGCTGCACGACGGCATCATGCTGCCGCGGGCCTACCGCCGGGCCGGACTGAAGACCGACATCTTCGATGCCACCGACGTGGCCAGCTGCCGGATGTACGAAACCAGCGGCGAGGTTTTCTCGGGCCTGGCTAAGAATGCGACTGAGGGGATCGCCGCGGCCGGGACAATCCTGCCGTTCACCGTGCTGCTCGGCGGCGGTCAGCTGCTGCCGGCGGTGCTCGCCGGCCTCTGGCTGGCAGGCTGGCCGCCGGACGGCTGGCCGCCGGCCGCAGTCGCGACGATGCTGCTGGCAGTCGGCCTCTCCCTGCTGCCTCGGCTGGTGGCAGCCTGGCGGTTTCGGCAGAGCCTCGGCAGCGGGTTGTTGCAGCCGGTTGCGATCGCCGTCTTTCTGATCATCCAGTGGTATGCCCTCGGCCGCCGGCTGCTCGGCCTGCAGACCTCCTGGAAAGGCCGCCGCCTGGCTCCGCAGTGAGCCGGCTGCCGCCGCGTCGGCCAGCCGGCAAATCGATGCTGTGAAGTCCGCAGCGGAAGCTGATCGACCCATTCATTCGCGGCCGACAGCATTGCCATTGACGGCGTCTGCCCGGGCCCGCCGAACGGCAGCGACCGCCTCATCGACCGTCGCCCCGGTTGCTGTCAGGTGGCCCATCTTGCGGCCGGGCCGAGGCTCGTTCTTGCCGTACAGGTGCAGCCGCACGCCGGGAACCGCCAGGGCCCGGCACCAGGCGGGCTCGCCGGCGTCCCAGCAGTCGCCGAGGAGGTTGGCCATCGCCGCGGGGGCAAGCAGGTCGGTGGCTCCGAGCGGGAGGCCGCAGATTGCTCGCACCTGCTGCTCAAACTGGCTCGTCCGACAGGCCTCGATCGTCAGGTGGCCCGAGTTGTGCGTCCGCGGCGCGATCTCGTTGACGAGCAGCCGGCCATCCCGCCCGCGGAAGAATTCAACGCAGGCAACCCCGACGACACCGAGTTCCGCCAGCACGGTCGCTGCGAGGTGCTCGGCCTCACCGGTGGTTTCAACCGGCAGGCCCGCCGGGCAGGAACTGACATCGAGAATCTGCCGGCTGTGGTCATTGCGAAACGCTGGAAAAGCGACCACGGCTCCGTCGAGGCCGCGGGCGGCGACAACCGACAGTTCGCAGTCAAAGTCGATCCACTGCTCGAGCAGGCAGGGCCCGCCGGCAAGGGCGGCCGCCGCGGCGGGGATGTCGGACAGGTCGCGAAGCAGCCGTTGGCCTTTGCCGTCATAGCCCAGTGCCACGGTCTTGAGCACGGCCGGCAGGCCAACCGCCGCGACCGCAGCCTCCAGTTCAGCTGCCGAGTGCACCAGCCGGTAATCGCCGCAGGGGATGCCCTGCTCGACGAGAAAGGCCTTCTCCCGGCTCCGGTCCTGGGTGATGAACAGCACGTCAGGATGCGGTCTGACCGGCAGGCTTGCCGCCAACAGCCGACCCGCAGCCGCCGGGATGTTCTCAAACTCGAAGGTCACCACCGACAGGCCTGCCGCCGCGTCGGCGAGAAATCGCTGATCGTCGTAGCGGCCGACATGCAACCGATCGGCATGCCGGGCGGCGGGACAGTCAACCGCGTCGGTGATCACAGCGACCCGGTACCCCAGCCGGCGGGCTGCCGCGGCAAACATCGCTCCGAGTTGTCCGCCGCCGAGCACGCCGAGGGTGGCCCCGGGCAGAATCGGCGACGGGCGGTCGGGCGGGGGTTCCATCGGGAGGTTTCCTGCAACGGGCCTGGTGTTCAGGCCGACTCGCTGCCGGCTGCCGGCAGCCGATCGGCAAGCACCCGGTCGGTCTGAGCGGTGCGAACGTCGATCAGCCGCTGCCGCAGGTCGTCATCGCTCAGCGCCAGAATCGACGCTGCCAGCAGGGCGGCGTTGACGGCACCAGCGGTCCCAATTGCCACGGTGCCGACAGGGACGCCGGCGGGCATTTGGACAATTGACAACAGGGAGTCAACGCCCCGCAACACCGCCGACTCGACCGGCACGCCGAGCACCGGCAGATGCGTCTGGGCCGCGACCATGCCGGGCAGGTGAGCGGCCCCGCCGGCTCCGGCAATGATCACCCGCAGCCCGCGGGCGGCGGCGGCCCGGGCGTACGCTGCCAGTTTGTCGGGGGTGCGGTGGGCTGAGACGATCTCGCATTCATGCGGCACCCCGAGTTCCTCCAGCGTTGCTGCGGCACGCTCGAGCGTCTTCCAGTCGGAGCGGCTGCCCATGATCACGCCGACGCGCGGGGAAGGGGGGGTGCTCACGGATGGGAACTCCTGGTGCCCGCGGTGCGATTGCTTGCGTGCCGATTGAAAGGTGCCATGATGCGTCGGAAACCCGCCCCCTGCAACCGGTCTGCCGATGCCCCGCGTGCCCGTGAACCGTCCGTCGCTACCGGCCCTCGTGCGGGTTGCCGGGCCGTCGGGCGCGGCGGTTCCCGACCCGGCGACCGCCGCGGCGCTGGCCCGGGCGGCAGAGATGCTTGCAACCGGTCAACTCGTCGTGATTCCGACCGAAACAGTCTACGGATTGGCGGCCAACGCCCTCGACGCCGACGCGGTGGCGCTGATCTATCGGGTCAAGGGCCGGCCGCCTGACAATCCCCTGATTGTCCACGTGTCCGACACGGCAATGGCCCGCCGCCTCGCCGCCGACTGGCCGGAGGTGGCCGCGCGGGCGACGGCAGCCTGCTGGCCGGGTCCGCTCACGGTCGTGGTCAGGAAAGCTGCGGCTGTGCCCAAGATCGTCACCGCCGGGGGCGAAACGGTGGCTCTGCGGTGCCCGGCGGTTGCGGTGACGCGGCGATTGATCGAGCAGGCTGGCTGCCCGTTGGCGGCCCCGAGCGCGAACCGCTCGGAGGCGGTCTCGCCGACGACGGCCGCGCACGTGCTCGACGGGCTGGGCAGCCGCGTCGGCCTGATCCTCGACGCCGGGCCGTGCGAGCACGGGCTGGAGTCGACCGTGCTCGATTGCACGGTCGAGCCGCCGCGGATCCTGCGGCCCGGGCCGATCACCGCGGCAACCCTCGCCGCCGTGATTGGCATGCCGGTGCTCGGCCCGGGGAACCGGGCCGCTCCGGTCGCCGAGAACCGCCCCGCACCACCGGCGTCGCTCGACCGCAGCCCGGGGCAGCGGCAGCGTCATTATGCGCCGCGGACCCCGCTGGAAGTGTCGGCCGAGGCTGCCCCGCGGGTGGCGGAACTGCTCGGCAGCGGCAGCCGGATCGGCTGGCTGACGCTGCGGCCGGAGGCCGCGGAGGTTCGCCGGCTGGCCGACTCACCGAGTCTGGTGGTGGTGCCGATGCCGGCCGATGCTGCCGCGTACGGCCGCATGCTCTACGCGACCCTCCACGCCCTCGACCACCGCCACCTCGACCGGCTGGTGGCCGATGCCGTGCCCGACGAGACGGCCTGGGCGGCGGTCCACGACCGGCTGTCCCGGGCAACCAGTGAGATTTGACCGCGACTGACCGAGCGGACGGTCCGTCGTTGACAGCGGCCCAGAATGAATCTACGAATAGCAGCTTCGGCGGTCCGTCGCCCTGCGGGGCTCCCGCGTCGCCCGGACAGGTAGCTCAGTTGGTAGAGCAACGGACTGAAAATCCGTGTGTCGCCGGTTCGATCCCGGCCCTGTCCACTGGTTCGGAACCCTGTCCACCTGTTCGGAACCCTGTCCACTGGTCCGGGAGTGGCTCGAGGGGGTTCCGCTGAAGCAATGACTGCCTGGCGGCCTGCTCGCAAACTGGCAGGACACAGGCGAACCGACAGGTGGCAGCGATTCCCGCGGCCCGTTCTACTGCGCCGCTTCGGTCGAGCAGACTCAACCCGCCACCGGCTGCCGCCGCATCTTTGTTGCGCCAAGCCGCCGGACAGGACGCGGCCAGGAAAAAAACGGGCGGCAATCCTCGC
>CAZIQV010000082.1:0-7681 GCA_964541275.1 uncultured Chitinophagaceae bacterium
TTCGGAATCGGCTCGACAACCGACCGCTCGAGCGTCCACTGGGCCCGGGCGATGTCGGCCTCGGCAGCCCGGGGGTTGGCGTTGCGGGCGATCACTGCCCGCTGCAGCGCTTTCAGATCGAAGTTGGGCAGCAGTTGGAAAAGATTGCCCTCAATCTCGCCGACGTCGGCCATCGGCAGCCCGATCGCCGCAGCGAGTTCGCGGCGTTCGGTCTCGATGTTTACCGTCGAGTTGACCAGCCGGACCTCGGCCCGGTCCCGCTCAATGCTCCAAAAAAGCGTGTCGGCCCGGGTCTCTTCACCGGCCGCCGCCAGCTGCTGGCCGATCTGATACGACCGGTTGGCGATATCGTAAAGCAGCTTGAAAATCTCAAGCCGCCGCTGCGACACCAGCAGATTGTAAAAAGCCAGCCGCGCCCCGGTAAGCACATCGAACCTTGCCCGAATCAACTCATATTCGGCCCGCTGCACCTCCCGCAGCGCCGCCTGCTGCGACAGCTTCAGCTTGCCGGCAGTGACGAACTCTTGCGAAACAAATCCGTTCCACTGGCTGTCGGTGCCGGCCATCTGCGGACTCGATCCGGCGAGCATCGGATTGGGATAGAGCCGGGCCTGCACCGCTTTGCCGCGAGCCTGTTCGACGGCCGCCCGGGCCGACCGCATCCGCGGATGGTTCTCGATCGCCAGGCGAGAAAACGCCTCGAGGGTGCGGGGGGAGGGGCGGTTGGAGCGGTCAGATTCTCGCTTTGCGGTCGAACCGGCAGGCTGCTCGGGCCGCATCGGCGGCTCCTGCTGCACCGCCGGGGCGAGCGTCGGCCCGGGGTCAGCCGCCAGCAAACTGCTTCGCTGCGGACGAGTCGGCTCCGCATCCGCCGCCGGCCCGAAGAGACAGGCCAGCACCGCCGCCAGCAAGACGCCGCCGGGCTTCCAGCTTCGCGAAGGCGCGTCGTTTCTCATACACTCAGTGCCAGAAGAATTGCTCCAATCCGAACAATCGGCACCATCCGGCCTGAGGGTTGAACAAAACTGCCAAGACTCACTGGCTTACCGGGGTTTCCCCGGCATGGCGACCGGCGGGGTTGGGCAGCCCCTGCCACTCGTGCCCGGCACCGATTTCCCCGCTTCCCCGATCAGGCTCAGGACCGCGATGATTCTCCAGGCCGTAGCGCTCCGGAAGACCTTTGAGACCGGCGGTGACGCCACCCGGGTGGCGGCCGTCGGCGGAGTCAACCTTGAGGTCGAACCGGGCACGCTGGTGGCGATCACCGGTGCCTCCGGATCTGGCAAGAGCACGCTGTTGCACATGCTTGGCGGCATCACCAGGCCGACGAGTGGCCGCGTTGTCCTCGAAGGCGTCGACCTGGCGAGTCTCGATGACGATGCCCTCGCGCTGATCCGGCGGCGGCGGATCGGTTTCATCTTCCAGCGGTACAACCTCCTCCCCGAACTCTCGTTGATCGAGAACGTCGCCCTCCCGCTTGTGCTTGATGGCAAGGGGGAGCAGGCCTGCGAGACGGCGGCCCGGGCAGCGCTGGAGGCAGTCGGGATGGAGATGCGAGCCCGTCACCGGCCCGACGAACTCTCCGGGGGCGAGCAGCAGCGGGGCGCGATCGCCCGCGCGCTGGTCACCGAACCGGCGATCGTGCTGGCCGACGAGCCGACCGGCGCGCTCGATTCGGCCAATTCCGCCCGCGTGCTGGAACTGCTGCAGGCCGTGGTCCGGCAGCGGCGGCAAACGGTGGTGATGGTGACCCACGACCCTGACAGCGCTGCGATTGCCGATCGCACCGTCAGCATGCGGGACGGCCTGATCGCCGCCGACACCGCCGCGGTGGCGGAGGCATCATGAGGCGGTCGACGATGCTGCTGCGGCAGTGGACGCGGCGGCCTGGCCGGGTCGCTGCGACGATCGCCAGCGTCGCAGTCGCCGTCGGGGCGGTGGTGGCCACCTGGGTGTCGGCCGATGCCTCGCGGACCGGCTACCGGCGGCTCACCGAGGCAGTCGAAGGCCTGCCGACGATCGACGTCGCGGCCCGGGGCGGCGGCCGATTCGATGCTCGGGAACTCCCAAGCCTCGCCGATCTGCCCGGCGTGCGGGCTGTGGTGCCGCTGTTTTATCGGCCGACGCTGCTGCGGGTGGGTGAGCGACGACTTCGCGAGGTCGCCGTCGGCGTCGCCGCCGAGAGCCTGACCGAGCTTGGCCTGATGAAGCTGTCGGCCGGTCGACCCTGCGTCAGCTTCGAGGAGGTCGTGCTGGAGGAATCACTCGCCGAGAGCCTCGGCCTCGGGCTCGGCGACGAAATCCTCTTTTTTGCCCGCCGGCGGATCGACCGGATGACCGTCGTCGGTCTCGCCGAGCGGGATTCGATCTCCTGGTTCGCCGAAACGTCGGGCGTGATCGTCGACATCCGGGTGCTCGGCGAAATGTCGCGGTCGCTCGGAGCACTCGATCGGGCCCGGGTCGTCCTCACATCCGACGCCAATCGCAAGCAACTGCTCAAGGCGGTCGGCAAGCGACTGCCCGCGGAACTCCTCGCGGAAATCCCGGCAGGCCGGGCGAGCATGGCGGAGGACGTGCTGCACTCGGCCGACCTCGGCCTCGACTTTGTCACCGGCCTGACCGTGGCGATGGCCTGGTTCATCGTCGGCAATGCCATGCTGATGAATGTTACCGAGCGGCGGCGGGGCTTCTCGCTGCTGCGGCTGCTCGGGGCAACCGGCCGCCAGGTCCGCCGGCTGGTGGTGCTTGAGGCGGCCCTCCTCGGGCTGGTCGGGGCGGTTGCAGGGGCGGGGCTGGGCCTGCTGGCCGCCGGGCCGATCTCGGCCGGCATTTCACAGGCGCTTCAGGCCCCGCCGGGCGACAAACTGCTGGTGCAGCCACTGGTCCTCCCGGTGTCGATTGGCCTCGGTGTGCTCGTCGCCATCGCCGCCGCCTGGTGGCCGGCCCACGAAGCGACCGACATCGACCTGCTGGAGGGCCTCGCGGCGGCTCCGCAGCCGCCGGCCCGGTCGACCCCCTGGAAGTTCATCGCCGCCGTCGGCCTGCTGGCCCTGGTGGCGGTGGTCAATCAGGCGCTGGTGCTCAGCGAAATCTTTCCGCCCCGGGCGGCCGTGCCCGGCGGCATGACGCTCCTGCTGGCATTCGTCGCGACGACGCCGGTCCTGTTGCCGCCGATCGCCCGGCTGCTGGCACGGCTGATCCCCAGCCGGTTCCGAATTGAGACTCTCCTGGCGGTCGAGCAGATCCTGCGGCAGCCGGTGCGGACGGCCCTGACCACCGGCGTGCTGGTGGTGGCCGTCACCAACGGGATCGGCCTCGGCCACGCCATTCGCGACAACGTCGATGACGTCCTCGGCTGGTACGGGCGGATGATGCGGGCCGACTGGGTGTTGACCCATGCCGGCATGATCTCGGCCGCCGGGAGTCAGGAGGGTTCCGACAGCAGTTCGGCCGAGGACGAGGTTCGCGGCCTCGACGGTGTCGGCCTTGTCGAGGGCATCGGCATCGCCACCGGTCGGCTGGCCGGGACGGCCTGCGTCGTCGTGGCCCGCGACTTCACGCCCGGCGAGCCCTTGCCGCTCGAGCCGGTCGGCATGACAGCCGACGAACTGCGGGCGGCGCTCGAACGGGGCGAGGTGGCCGCCGGCACCGTGCTCGCCCGGCGGACCGGCATCGAGCCGGGCGCCGAAGTGGCCGTGGAGGTTTTTGGCCGGAAGACGAAGGTGAAGGTGGCCGGGCTGGTCGTCGACTACACCTCGGGCGGCTCGTCGCTGCATCTCACCCGCACCGCCGCCCGCCGACTCTTCGGCATGGACCGGGCCGACATCCTGCTGGTCACGGCCCCGGAAGGCCGGGCCGAGAGTCTCCGCGAGCCGCTCAGCGGTATCGCCGACGAGCACGCCCTGCTGCTGCGGAGCTTTGGCGACATCCGGGCGTTTGTCGACCAGATCGTGCAGGGCACGGTCGGCTCGCTCTGGGCGATCCTTGGCCTCGGCTTCGTGGTCGGCAGCCTCGGCGTGGCCAACACCGTGACGATGAACGTGCTGGAAAAGCGGCGGACACTCGGGCTGCTGCGGGCGGTCGGCATGACCCGGGGCCAGGTGACGCGGATGGTCGTCATCGAGAGCCTGCTGCTCGGCGGCGCCGGCGGACTGATCGGGCTGTTCGGCGGAGTGACGACGGCGTGGTTCATCCAGCTGGCCAGCCAGCCGCTGCTGGGCCACCCGATTGAGGCGAGCTTCCGGCCCGACGTCGTCGCCGTGAATCTGCTTGCGGCGCTGGTGATCACTGCGATCGCCGCCTGGCTGCCGGCCCGGCGGGCGGCCCGCCTCGACCTGCTTGAGTCGATCTCGGCGGAGTGACGAGCGGCGGTCCGGGCAGCCACGGGAGGGCCGACTGGGCTCTCCTCAGCAAACCAAATTGTCCGGGCCGTCCGCCTGCGGTTCGCCCGGGCAGTCTGGCCGCGGCATCGCCGCGACGGTCGCGTCGCGTAGAGTGCCTGCGGGACGTTCGCAGGACGTGGCGTCTCTCCCGCCAGCAGGCGGCTCAGCGCGTGTCGCTGACCCCGACCGCTGGCCCACTCGGGAGGGCACCATGCAGACAGAACCGCAGATCTGTTTCGCCGGCATTGCGGTCGATGAACAGGTTCGGGAGGCGGCCCTCGCGGCGATTGCCGACCTTGAGCAGCTCTCCGACCGGATCACCGGCTGCCACGTCGTCATTTCACAGCCCCATCGCCATCACCGCCGGGGCCGGCTCTATTCGGTCCGCATCGAGTTGTTCGTGCCGGGAGCCGAGCTGGTCGTCAACCGTGACCATCATCTCGACCATGCCCACGAAGATGTGATGGTTGCCCTTCGGGATGCGTTTCTCGTCGCCCGTCGCCTGCTGGAGGACCACATCCATCGCCTGCGGAACGAGCGGAAAGCCCACGCGTTGCCGCTCCACGGGCGGGTCACGCAGATCTTCCCGCTCCAGGGCTACGGGTTCATCGCGACCCCCGAGGGTCGCGAGGTCTACTTCCATCGCAATGCCGTCCCGAAGCACGACTACTCACAGCTCGACATCGGCAGCAATGTCACCTTCGGCGAAGAGCAGGGAGAGCAGGGTCCGCAGGCGACGTTCGTCCACCTCAGTTGACCTTTCCTTCCGCCCCGGAGCATGCCATGCCGCTGACCCAGACGATCACCACGTTCGACGTGCAAATTCCGACAACCTCTCTCGCCGGCACCGCCGGCCAGCTTCCCGGCCGGCTCTGCCTTCCCGAGTCGGCGATCGGCCTGGTCCTCTTCGCCCACGGCAGCGGCAGCAGCCGGCGGAGTCCGCGCAACAGTCACGTTGCCGGAGTGCTCCACGAGGGCTGGATTGGCACGCTGCTCTTCGACCTGCTGACCGAGCAGGAGGCGACCGACCGGGTGAATGTCTTCGATATCGGCCTGTTGGCCGATCGGCTCGGCGACGCGATCCGGTTTGTCCGCGAGTGTGAACAGACCGCCGGCCTGCCGCTGGGGCTGTTCGGGGCGAGCACCGGGGCGGCGGCGGCAATTGTGGCGGCGGCGGCCGACGCCGACATCGCCGCGGTGGTGTCGCGAGGCGGCCGACCCGACCTCGCCGGCACGGCGCTGCGGCGGCTGCGGACGCCGACTCTGCTGATCGTCGGCGGGCACGACCCGCAGGTGCTGGCCCTCAACGAGGCGGCGCTCGGTGAATTGCCGGGGCCCAAACGCATGGCGATCGTGCCGGGGGCGACGCACCTGTTTGAAGAGCCGGGCACCCTCGACGAGGTGGCCCGGTTGGCCTCCGAGTGGTTTGGCAGGCATCTCCGCGGGTGACATGTGTTTCCACGTTTGAAGGGTGACAACCAATGATGTTTCACGATCGTGACGAGGCGGGCTGGCGGCTGGTCGAGCGGCTCCGGGGGAGCCGGCTTGAGCGACCGCTGGTGCTGGCCATTCCCCGCGGCGGGATCGAAGTGGGGGCGGCCCTCGCGCGTGGCCTCGGCGCGGAACTCGACGTCGTCCTCTCCCGCAAGCTGCGGTCACCGCACCAGCCGGAGTTGGCGATCGGGGCGGTCACTGAGAACGGCGAGGTCTACCTCAATCATTTCGCCTCGGCGCTGACCGACGTCGGCAACAGCTTCATCGAATCGGAGCGGCGGCGGCAACTCGACGCAATTGAGCTGCGGAAAACAGCCATTCGTGCCGTCCGGCCCCGGGCTGCGATCGCGGGCCGCACTGTGATTCTCACCGACGATGGGATCGCCACCGGAGCAACGATGATCGCTGCCTTGAAGATGGTGCGGGCCGCGGGGGCCCGGGAGATCATCGTGGCGGTGCCGGTTGGCAGCCCCGACCGGATCGACGCCCTCCGGCCGCTCTGCGACCGGGTGGTCTGCCTGCATGAACCGATCGACTTCTGGGCCGTGGGGCAGTTCTACCGTCACTTTGAGCAGGTCAGCGACAGCCGGGTGGTCAACCTGCTCCGCGAATACGGTCTGCCGGCAACCAAATGGGAGCCTGCGGTCGCAGCCCATCCCTGATGGCCGCCGGCCTCAGCCCTTGATGACCCCCAGCGGACGCAGCCGGGCCACCTTCAGCGACAGGCCGGCCCGGTGGACGATATCGACGACCACATCGACATCCTTGTAGGCGGCGGGCTGCTCTTCGGCCAGCCCCGCGCGGCTGCGGCTTTTGGCGATGACTCCCTGATCGGCGAGTTCCTTTTGAATGTTGCGACCGCGGGCAGCCCGGGTGGCTGCTGTCCGGCTCAGGCAGCGGCCCGCGCCGTGGCAGGTGGTTCCGAAGGATCGCTCCAAGGCCCGCGGTCCACCCCGCAGCACCCAGCTGGCCCGGCCCATGTCACCCGGAATGATCACCGGCTGGCCGACCGCTCGGTAGCGTTCAGGGACCTCGGGATGCCCGGCCGGAAACGCCCGCGTCGCCCCCTTGCGATGGACGCAGAGCGGCCGGCGGTCGCCGTTGGCGTCATGTTCCTCGATCTTGGCCATGTTGTGGGCCACGTCATAGAGCAGCTCCATGCCGAGGCTTTCCCAGGGCCGCCCGAAGGTGCGGGCAAAGACCTCGCGGCACTGCCACATCAACAGCTGCCGGTTGCAGAAGGCATAGTTGGCCGCTGCCCGCATCGCCCCGAGATAGTGCCGGCCTTCAGCGCTGTCGACCGGCGCGCAGACCAGCTGCCGGTCAGGCAGGTCGATGCCGTATTTTGCCGGGGCCTGCCGCAGGCTTCGCAGAGCGTCGTCACAGACCTGATAGCCAAGGCCGCGGGACCCGGAATGAATCAGCAGGCAGACCTGTCCGATGCTGAGGCCAAAGCTGGCTGCCGCTGCTGGATCCTCGACCCGATCGACCAGCTGCACCTCGATGAAATGATTGCCGGCACCGACCGTGCCGCACTGGTCGTACCCCCGCGCGATGGCACGCTCGCTGAGAAATTCTGGGCGGGCCCCGGCGATCCGGCCGGCCGCCTCGGTGCAGGCGATGTCGTCGGCCGTCGCCAGGCCGCGGTCGGCCAGGAAGGGCACGCCCCGGTCCATCAGCTGCCGCAGGTCGTCCGGGCCGAAGTGATACTTCCCTCCCTGCCCCACGCCGACCGGCACATCGCGGATCAACTGGGCAATCAGCTGCGGCAGTATCGGCTCGACGTCGGCGCGCGTGAGATTCGT
>CAZIQV010000083.1:0-7649 GCA_964541275.1 uncultured Chitinophagaceae bacterium
CAGCAGGTCGCCGAGGGTCATCTGCCGCTGCCGCTGATAGTTGCTGTAGGCGCTGGCAGCCTGCGGATCGATGGGCGTCATGGGGGCAATCTGGGCAAGCCGGGAGGCGGGCATAAATGGCTCCAGCTGGGCGGCGGATCAGCGAACAACCGGGTGATTACTCGGACTGGCTTTCGCGAGCAACGGCGGTTGTGGGAATTTCATCTTCCCCGGCGGCCACGCCGCAGACGGCATGGTCGATCGCCTCGGCATCGGGTTTGGGAAATTCGAACGGAACGTCGGTGAAGGTGGCCGCGGCGGTGATCAGATCGATCGTCTTCCGCTCGATAATCTGGTTGCGGAGGACGTCCATCAGCCCCCGCCGCTCAAGGCTCGCCCGCACCCGGCGGGGCGACTCGCCCGACTGCTCGGCGATTGCCCGGATCTCGGCGTCGTAGTCAGCCGGCGAATCGGCGACTTTTTCCGCTTCGGCGATCTTCTCGAGGATGAAATGTTCCTTCAGTGACCGGGCCGTGCTGGCCATGACCGATTGCCGCAGTTCGTTGACGTATCGTCGAATCGAGTCGTCGTCGAAGCCGCTGCGGCGGAGTTCGAGAATGGTCCGCTCAAGCTCACGCTGACTCTGCCGCCGCAGCAGATCCGGTGGCAGATCCCAGGTTGCCGAGGCGGTCAGCGAGGCCGACACCTGCTGCCGCACCTGCTTTCGCTGGTGCCAGCCGAGTTGATTCTCAAGCTGCTTGCGAATCACCTCGCGGAGGCCTTCGGCCGACTCAAAGTCGCCGAGGTCAGTCAGCAACTCGGGAGTCAACTCCGGCATCTCGAACCGCTTCAGGTCAAGCAGTTCCAGTTCCATCGTCGCTGTTTGACTCCGCAATTCCTCGACGGCCGCCTCGTCTGAGATCGTCACTTCGCAGCTGACCGTCTCGCCGATTTTCGCGGCGGTGACCAGATCGGCGAAGCCGGGAACCTCGGCGTCTGCCAGCGAAAGCTTCGGCCGGACAACAATCTCAACTTCCTCCGCATGGGAGAGCAATTTGTCCTCCGGACCGGTGAATCGCAGGTTGGCCACGATCAGGTCGCCGGCCTCGGGGCTACCCTTGCCCGGTACCAGCCGGCCATGTTCCCGCAGCAGGTTGCCGAGGGCCTCTTCGACATCAGCCTCGTCGATGTCACGGGCGGGCCGGTTGATCGCCAGTCCCTTCCACTCGGGCATCTCGAATTCGGGCCTGACTTCGATCGTAAACTCAAAAGTCATCGGTCCATCGTCGGGCAGAATGACCGCGGCGATGTCGAGGTCTGGTTCGCTGATCGGCGCGAGTTGCTCCTGTTCCGTCACCCGACTGAGGGCGTCATTGAGGAGTTTGGAACGAATCTGGTCGTTGAGTTCGGTCTTGAAGCGGCTGCCGACAAGCCTCCGCGGAGCCCGTCCCGGGCGAAAGCCGGGCAAAACGGCGGTCGGCATCAAGTCACCGACTGCTTCCTCGTGGTAGCGATCGATCTCATCTCGCGGGATCGAGACCTTCACCTTCCGCTGGCAGGTTGAGAGTTCCTCGATCGAGATGTCGAGTTTGAGGACCGGCGGATCGAGGACAGCGGCAGCTTCGTCTGACATGGTGGGCGTGGTAAGAGGAACGAACGACAGTGCGGAAAAATCGACCGAGCGGTCATTGGCCTGCGGGCGAACCCTGTCGGCTGCATTGCAGCGAGCGGCAGCCCGGCGGAACAGCGAACCGCCGACCTCGACCGCCGCCATCGGCAGCGACCGCTGAGCGGCATCGATCAGAGCGGGTGATGGGATTCGAACCCACGACAACCACGTTGGCAACGTGGTGCTCTACCAACTGAGCTACACCCGCCTGCACACACTTTCGACAGTTTCGCGACCGAAAGCAAGCCCTGCCACCGCCGGAAACCCCGTGAGTATAGGGTGGTGGAAGGGCATCGCAAGGTCGCCGGACGGGGGCGTTTGGAAAACCTGCACCGAGTGGGAATAATCGGGACCGGTAGTTTCGTCGCAGAGGTTCCGAGCGATCATGAAATTAAGGCTGCGGTTTCAAGCGAAGGCGGGCGGCAATCCCAAGACATTCGAGGTGAGACTGCCGCTGGTAATCGGCCGCGGCGAGCAGGCGTCCTTCCGGATCCCCCATGTGCGGATCAGCCGGCGGCACTGCGAACTGCTCGAAGAGGAGGGCTCGGTGTTCGTGCGGGACCTCGGCTCGACCAACGGCACGATGCTCCGAGGGACGATGCTGCCAAGCCGCACCAAAACCCGGGTGCCTCCCGGCAGTCTGCTGTCGCTCGGTGGCCTCGCATTCCATGTCGACTACGAGGGGCCTGTCGAGGATCTGCTGCCGATGGCCGAGGGGGAAGCAATCGATTTCCTGGAGGCCGAGCCGGAGTCCGAACTGCTTGAACCGGTGGCCGAGGCTGAGCCGCTGGAGTCGCTTGTCGAACTTGAGCCCGACGATGCCGCCGAACTCGAGGCTGAACCGCTGGCGGAATTGTCCGCCGATGATTTCTTCCTCGAGCCCGATGAGGGTCTGCCGGCGGCGCAGCCGGGCGGAGCTGAAGACTCGCTGCTTGAACTCGAACCCGATGGTCCGGCGGACGCGGCTGACAGCGAAGACGACATTGCGCTTGATGACTTTCTCAACGACGTTTAATTCAGCCGCCCGCACAGACCCCGCCATGCCCGAACCAACAACGTCCCGTCGGCTGACCATTCGCGATCTCGCTGCAGCCAAGGAGGTGGGCCGAAGGCTGAGCATGGTGACCGCCTATGACTGGCCGACAGCGAGGCTGGTCGATGCCGCCGGCGTCGACTGTGTGCTGGTCGGTGACAGCCTGGCGATGGTCGTCGCCGGCCGGCCGACGACCATCGCGGCGACGCTCGATCAGATGATCTACCACGGCGAGATCGTTGCCCGGGGTGTTGCGCGGGCCCTCGTGGTGGTCGATCTGCCGTTTCCGCTCCAGCATCTCGGGGTCCGGACGGCTGTTGAGTCGGCCGCCCGCATCCTGCAGGAGACCGGCTGTCAGGCAGTCAAGCTGGAAGGCACCGCCGGACAGCAGGAGGTGATCGCCGCGATCGTGGCGGCCGGCATTCCGGTGATGGGCCATGTCGGCCTCCGGCCCCAGGCCGTCAACCAACTTGGCGGCTACCGAGTGCAACGGGACCGCGACCAGCTGTTTGCCGACGCGAACGCGGCGGCCGCCGCCGGGGCCTGCGGCGTCGTGCTTGAGTGCATCCCGGCCGCGATCGCCGCTGAAATCACCGCCAGCCTTTCGGTGCCGACGATCGGCATCGGTGCCGGACTCGACTGTGACGGCCAGGTGCTCGTCTTGCACGACCTCGTCGGGCTGTCACTCGATCGCGTTCCGACGTTTGTTCGGCCCTATGCCGACCTGCAGTCGGTCATTCGGGAGGCCGTCGTCCGCTGGCGGGAAGATGTCGAAGCTGGCAGTTTCCCCGCAGCTGCCGAGACACCCGCCTGAGCGGGCTGTCGGGGGAAAGCTGGCGACGGCTCCGGTCGGCAATTGATTGTTGTCCTTGAGCTCCCCCGACAACGTCGCGGGTTTGCGGCTCGCGGCAATCGACGCTGGAGCAGCCTGAGACGATCTCGGGGAGGATGTCTCGGAGATCTCTTGCCGGCGTTACGGCAGAACGACCTCGTCGGAGATCACGACCGGCCGGCTGGCCCGGACCGGCTGGGGCGTCCCCGCCTCCGTCGGCACCATGCCGCCGGCCATCGGCATCCCGCCGCCGCAGGCATTGCAGGGATCGACAGGGCCGCAGGGCGGGCAACCGGGGGCACTGCAGGGCCGCATGGCAGCGGGTGCCGCGACCGGCGGGGCAATCGCACCGGCGGGTGTGAAGCCGGGCGGCAGGTGGCCGAAGCACCGTTCGTATTTCCAGACTTCGAAGGCGATGTACCGCTCCGACAGCGATTTACAGCCGGTGAGCCCCGCGGCGGCCAGCACGACTGGCACGCACGCAAAGGCCCGGCAGATCCACTGCGTCCTCCGCATCGATCCGTCCTCCTGAGACAGGCGGACCGGGGAAGGGCCGCCGAGTGTGGATGGGTCGGCCCACGGCACCTTCCGTGAAACCTCGCAACCCTACACCACACCCGGGGCGGGGCAAACGCTGCCAAAGAAATTTCAGGCCGTCGCCCCCGCCGGGGGCCGGCAGGGCGGCCGGATCACTTCCGATGCCGGATCTTCGCCCGCATCCGCCGCTTTTTTTGCCCGAGCTTCCTTCGTCCCTTGCCCGATTTCTTCACACCCATCGACAACTCCTCAATCGGCTGTGGTTTACAACCCCGACTCCGACCGGGCCCACCGGGGCCGGGCCGTACTGGACGGGAATCTGGTATTAGAATGTTCAGAACAGCCATTGCAAGCTGGCTGAGCCCCCAACCCGCCGGCGTCTGCGGCGGCCGCTGCCATGATCGTCTTTTTTCCGACCTACGCCCGCCGACTGGAACCGACGGGCGGCTGGCGGCTGACTATCAGCGGTATGGTCTCCCGCCCTTTGCCGCCAGCGAGCCGCCGCCGGACCGTGGCGGTGGGGGTTCTCAAGCGGCTGCTGCGGCTCGACGAGACGCTTCTGGCATCTGAGATCTTCCGGTCGCGGGCTGAGGCGTTTCTGTTCCAGCGGATAGCCGGCCAGCCGGTGCGGATTCGAATTGCCGATCGCGAGATTCCCGTCGGGGTGTCTGACCGCGTCGGGCACTTCCACGCCGACATCGACCTCGATGAAGAGACGGCCCGGGCAGTGGCGACCGTCTCGGCAGCGGGCTGGCGACTCCCCTTCACGCTGGTGACCGATCCGCAGGAGCCACCGATTGCCAAGCCGGTTGGCGGGTCGGTGCAGCTGATCGACCGGGAAGGCGTCTCGGTGATCTCGGACATCGACGACACCGTCAAAGTGACGAACGTCGCCGACCGTCGTGAGCTGCTGGCCAATACCCTGTTGCGAGAGTTCACCCCGGTCCCCGACATGGTGACTGCCTACCGCGACTGGTCGGCCCGAGGTGTCGCCTTTCACTATGTCTCCGCGAGTCCCTGGCAGTTGGCGGGAAGCCTGCGGCGGTTCTTCGACACGGTTGGTCTGCCGGAAGGGTCGATGCATCTGAGACTCTTCCGCCTGAAAGACTCGACACCCCTGGGCAGAATCCCCTCTTCAAAGCGGTCAAAGCGAGCGGCGATCGTGAGGATTTTCGACGATTTCCCGGGTCGGCGTTTCCTCCTCGTCGGCGACTCAGGCGAGCGCGACCCGGACGTCTACGCGGCGGTGGCTCGGCAGCGGCCGGAGCAGGTTGCCGGGGTTGCGATTCGCCGGGTCCCAAGCAGCAAGCCGTGGCCCAAGGTGCAGCGGCGGCTCGACCAGCTCGCTGGTCTGCTGCCTGCCGGTCGGCTGCGGGTCTTCACCACCGCCGAGGAGTTGGCCGATCTGGTTCAGGCAGGTGCACCAGCGGGTTACCAGGGGCTTTCAAAGGCGTTCTGAAAGTGCTCCACCAGCGGCCGCGGCTGCCAGGGCCGCCAGCCGGTGACTGCAGACGCGTCGCGAAAGGTGACCGTTACCACGTCGATACGGACTGCGCAGTCCTCCAGATGGTGCCGGCGGATGTAGGCGTTGGCCAGGTCGATCAACCGGTGCTGTTTTTTCCGGTCAATGGTCTCGATCGGATGGCCGTGGAGCGTGCTGCTGCGGGACCGCACTTCAACAAAGACAACGGTCCGGCCATCGACGGCGATGATATCGATGTCGCCCCGCAGGATCCGTTCGCGGCGGGCGATGATCCGGTAGCCGAGCCGGCGTAGGTACCGAGCCGCCTCATCCTCGCCCCGGTAGCCGAGTTGAGCCCGCTGAGCCACCGCAGGTCACCGCTTTGCGGCAGTCTGCCGGGCGGCGGCATCGGTGCGTCGTTCCCGGAGCCGCACCGCCTTGCCGACGCGATCCCTCAGATAATAGAGCTTTGCCCGCCGGGTCACCCCGGATCGCTTGACCTCGATTTTGGCGATCTTCGGCGAGTGCAGCGGAAACTTCCGCTCCACCCCCTCGCCGGCGACGATCCGCCGGACGGTGAACATCTCCCGGCTCCCAGCGCCGCTGCGGGCGATCACGACGCCGGTAAAAACCTGAATCCGCTCTTTGTTGCCCTCGAGGATTCGGTTGTGAACATCGACGGTATCGCCAATCTCGAATTGATCGGCGTCGGGCTTGAGGCTGGCGGCTTCGACCGCGGCGAGAATCTGCTGGCTCATGGCTGGCTCCTGCTGGGAATGAATGATGCTGCTCGCTCAAGAGAGGCGAGTCTGGGGTCAGTGAGATTCGCAGTCGACGGGGGCGGGGGGCTGACCGCCGCGGTGGCGGGTTGCGGTGAGAGCCTGTTGCCGCCGCCAGTCGGCGATCCGGCGATGGTCCCCAGAAAGCAGGACATCAGGCACCCGCAGCCCGCGAAACTCGCGGGGACGCGTATATTGCGGTCCTTCGACAAGTCTGTCTGCACCCGAGAAAGAGTCGTCGCCGGCGCTCGTATCGTCACCGAGCACACCGGGAATCAGGCGGGTGACCGCTTCGATGACGACCATCGCGGCGACCTCGCCTCCGGAGAGCACATAGTCGCCGATCGAGATCATCTCGGGCTTGAGCGTGTCGGCCACCCGCTGGTCGAATCCTTCGTAACGGCCGCAGATCAACACCAGCCGGTCGCGGCCGGCGAGGTCTTCGACGACTTGCTGCGTCAGCGGCCTTCCGGCCGGCGCGAGCATGATCAGTCCAGCCTCGTTAATCGACTCGGACGCTTCGGCAAGGGTCGACTCGACACAGGCGACGACGGGCCCGGGCATCAGCAACATGCCGGGGCCGCCGCCGTAGGGACGGTCGTCAACCTGCCGGTGGACGCCGGTGGCAAAATCGCGGATGTTTTTCAGTTGGATGTCGACCAACCCGGCGGCCCGCGCAGCACCGAGCAGGCTTCCCTCAAGGAAGCCCCGAAACATCTCGGGAAACAACGTGACGACGTCGATTCGCATCGGATCACCCGCAGCGGCCCCGCTCGGGACCAGGTCGGACTCGCTACTCTGGCTTGGTCTCGCCCTCGGTCGGTGCCGCCTCGGCAGCGGGTTCAGCCGCTGCCGCTGTTTCGACCGCGGGGGTTTCCGGAGCCGGTTCGGTGGCCGCAACGGTCTGCTCGGCCGCGGCGTCTGCCGGCTGCTCGCCACCCGCGGCTTCCGTTGCGTCGGCCGGAGTTTCACCGGCAGAGGCTTCAGCGGCCGGTTCCGGAGCAGGTTCTTCCGGTGCTTTGGGCACGAAGGCGGGCTCGCCGGCTTCAGGGACAACCCGCGGCAGTGAGAGCCGAGCCCGGGCCTCTTCCATTTCTTTGAGGTGCGTGCCGTTGCTGCCGAATTTCTTGATCAAGACCCGCACCTTGTCGCTCGGCTGGGCGCCGACGCCCAACCAGTAATCGACGCGGCCGGCGTTGAGCGTGCAGCGGGCGTTGGTGTCGGACACGCTCGGATCGTACGTGCCCAATTCCTCAATCACGCGTCCATCCCGCGGGGTCCGGCGGTCGGCTGCACAGATCCTGTAGAACGGGCGGTGGGTCCGGCCCATCCGCTTCATTCGAATCACAACTGCCACG